>CAYZQB010000125.1:0-9639 GCA_964480395.1 uncultured Planctomycetia bacterium | reverse complement strand
TAATGATTCCTGTTCCACCATCCATGGTAACTTTTGTTAAACATTGTACGAAGTGTTCTACAATAAATTATTTAGCCAGATAAATCCGCGCAACTGCTGGGTCATGGTCGCTTGCTTTGTCAAGAAAATCAGAATTCACATGCACAATGTCATATTCTGCTTTATCGTAGAAATTCCCTGAAATCAAGATATGGTCGAGAAGTTGAGCATTGCCAGCATAATTCATCGAATATCGGTCAGTTCTTTCGAGTAAAAATGACAGATTCTTAATCCCTGGTTTTTCAAAAACTCGAAGCGGATTGGAATATTCATAATCGTTGAAATCTCCAGCAATCAACACCAAAGCGTTTTGGTCTTTTTCAAGAATTTTAGTAACAAAATCAGTAATTATCTTTGCCATCCCCGTCCGTTTTTTCTCGGTTACAGGTTCCTGATTCTGATTCCATCCCCATACAGAACCATCTGAAGTTTTCGAGTTTAGATGCACTCCGATTATAAATACTTTGTGCGCGTTGAAAATAAATTCACCAATCGTTGCTGGTCTGCTGTTTTTCCACAGAGTATTTTTCGGGTCGATTCTACCCGGATTCAACGTTAATTCAGCCATTTCATTATTATCCGAAAGTGCAGTAGGTGTGGATGTCTTATCTTTGATTTTCCCACGTTCTTCAATTGAAACACGCTCAGGATTGTATAGAAATCCAACACGAATATTGGCATTTGGTTCACCGCCTTCTTTCCCATAAACCGGATCTATCTGAGAATATGCATATTTTGGTCCTTTTGCCTGCTTAATCGCTTTGATTAATTTGCCGTAGGTTTTATCAGCTTCCACGCCAGTTGAACCATTTTTCTCACCTTTGTCCGTGCCTGACTGACTGCCGTTATTGTCCTGTATTTCCTCAAGCACCAAGATGTCAGGTGCTTGCAGGTTTTCAACGATTATATGCGCAAGACTGTTGAATTGCTCATAGCTGTCCAGCGCATCAAGGTTATGAACATTGAACGTTGCGACTGTCAGATTGTCTGCAGAAGACTTCAACTTAGTTTTCTCACGTTTTAAAGTGTTATTCGTGTACTCAAAATCTTCAGTTGTATAAATCGTGAAATTTCCCCAGTCATAATCGACGGTACCGACGATTGTTCCAAGCAAATCGCCAGTTTCGCAGTTTTTTGGCAAACGCTTTTGTCTGTAACCAGCTTTAATTTTAATGATTTCAGGATTTTTGTCATTTTCACCAAGTTTTATACTGCCATTTTTCGTGATTCCGCTGGCATGTACTCCATTGTCAGGTGTAACGAAAACGCTGCTGTACGACATCGGCGAAACAACCTTCGCATTGTTCATCTGAACCAGCATGTTTTCGCGTGCTTCATAAAAATCCAATCCGCATTGAAGATTAAGCACATATTCTGGACTTTCAACACTTCCGATATGTTCAGAGATAAACTTATCAGGCGGAATCCTGCCTCCTTGACCGATTATCAGAGGTTTTGGTAATTCTGTTTTGTCGATTTTGCATAGAACTCGAATATTTGTCGGATTTGTCAGGGTTGTCGTTGTAAGCGCGTTTTTATCAGTTTCCCATGTGCCATGACTGTTGATTTTCGGACGAAATTCATCAACTGTTCCGTCAATAAGAATAACCTCACCAATGATTCTACCGTGGTTTTTACTCGCAATAACTTTCAATGCTTCTGACGTCCGTTCGTCTTCATCTTCGAGACCTGCAAGCGTCTGCATGATAAAAAACGTTGGTCCGACAACGGTTATCACGCCGTGGATGTCTGCCACCTTTTGACCGTTAAAAGGCGAAATATGCGAAATCCCTTGAATCGTATGAATGTACGTATAATCGGCATTTCTACCAGGTTCAGTTTCAATTACGTTAGTTTGGTTTTCAAGTGACTGATTTTTATCTGATAAAATCTCAATTGCACCGATTATAATTCCAAATATCGCAAGTAAAATCCCTATAAAAATCGATAGTTTTTTTGCATAATTCAACCTTATTTTGCATTTACTAATTCTATACAAAATATCATTAATCGCATTCGAAAAAGAATCGCAATTTTGATTATTTCAGCTTCTTTGATTATTAATCTTCGATACCTTTGCGGGATAAAACACCTTGATGAAAATAATGCTTAATCGGCACCATTTCCGTAACCAAATCCGCACGGTCAATGATTTCCTGTGGTGCTCTTCTGCCGGTTAATATTAACTCAACATCGTCAGGTTTCGCATCCATAATCTCCAACAAATCGTCAACTGTTTTTAATCCAAAAAACAATGTAATATTAATTTCGTCGAGTATTATTATATCATATTCACCCGATGCCATCACCTCTTTCACCCGCTTAAATCCTTTGTCAACAACCTTAAAATGCTCAGACAACGGCTCTTTGATAATATAATTCTTCGTGCCAAACTGCTCAAACGTAACTTCATCCTTAAACTTATTATTCAACGCTACGATTTCGCTATATTCAATACCCTTCAGAAATTGTGCAATGTACACACGCAATCCTGCTCCGACTGCACGAAGCAGAAGCCCTAAAGCAGCAGTAGTCTTACCTTTGCCATCACCGGTATAAACCTGAATATATCCTTTATTGAGTTTATCAGACATTTTTTCCTCAATTTCGTTATCATGACAAAAAAAGGGCGAGATTTTGGCACCTCACCCTGTGTAAACTTAAATTTATCCTATTCAGTTATTTCCTCAAACGAGAATATCTCGACTGGTGTCAGAACAGTTACCGTGATTTCGTCAAAGATTGGTGCAGCGTTGGCAGCAGTCAAACCGCCCTGATAGAAGGCAACCTCATAAATGAAGCAACCACCTTGAGGTAGAATGAATTTCTCAACATCTTCACCAATTACTTCAATTTTACTGCCCGGGAACGCCAATCCCATGTCAACAACACCGATTGAATTGCCGGACGGCGCATTTCCGAGTTTAGCATAAAATGGATTTTTTAACTCACTTTTTGCGCTGTCGAACCCGTAACTCCTGCTGCAATCGATTTTGTCATATTTTCGTTCATCAAACGACCAGAAGGAAAGCTCGCAGTATGCTGAATCTTCGAACATTATTTCTTCGGAAATTGCGGAATCCCACTTCGGTCTGTATTCATTCCAACTGATGTTTGCTATGCGTACATCTCTGCCCCATGAATTCGGGAAACCGTTTTGGTAAGAACCGAGTTTATCTGGTGCAGGGTCTCCAGGAGACGTGTTATATCTTGCAAATGCACGAATTCTCGTACCGCTTGAAAAATCATAATCAGCATTATCTAAATATTTTCCGGTGATTCTAAGCGAATCCATTGTTCCGTTGCATGATGCGACAAAAGGACCGTCAGCGAAATAGAACATTTCTTTTGTTAGAACCTCATCTGCCCAGCCCGAAGATGCCGCTTCATCGTTCCAATATAAAATCTGGTCTTTTGTTGCCTGGTTTCGTTTAATCGCGCCAACAACAAGTCTTGCGCTGTGGTCATCCACTGGAATAACTTCGTTTATAATTGCACCGAGTTTTTGGACATATGGTTCCTTACCTTTATTTATGTCTAAAAATTCAGTTCCAAGCATTTTCGCTCCTGAATTCCAATCCGTCATTGTTGTTGACATTCTACTTGTTGGGTAATTGACCAAACCCGAATCAACATAAACACCGTTGATGAAGAAATTCACAGCAGCATCCGGATGTCTTCCAACGTCAGCATCAGATTTGAATGAGAAAGCCAGATGATACCATTCGTGCGGACGCCATTTGAATTCATTTTCTCGTTCCTTCAGTTCGTACCAAGAGTCGAATCTTGCAAAGATAAAACCGAGGTCTTCAGGATCGAGGTTGCCATCGTCAGCATCCGTATTATTCAATCCTGCTACATCTGGAACTGTATCACCTTTTTTATAAATATAGGTTGATATGCCGTGACCTTCACCGCTTCCAGCACCTCCACCAGCGTTCTCGTCGACAACCCAATGGTCCATAGATGATGTACCACCAATTGTACCTTTGATTGCGTCGATGAAATAGACACGAGTTACCCTGAATGCGTTACCCATCTCACGCAGAATATATGTCTGACAGCCCTGAATACCATCATCTTCGTCCGCCTGCACAAGCACGTTTGCGCTGATGAATCCGCCGTAAAACGTGTCTTCTTCAGCATCATAGCCATCCGCTGTCATATCCCACTGGTCAATGTCAGATTTAAACCAGAATTCAACCGTTCCTCTGTAATAGGGGAAATTGGTCTGTTTTTGTCGCTGCCACTGTGTTTGACGATGCATACCATTTTCAGTTTCATTGACAGAAGTTTTGTATTCATCTGAGTCTTCATATGTTTTTTCTGTGATATCGTCTTGTATATCCTCGTGAGGCATTATTTCAGAGATATCTTTCGATTGAACACAAGAGTTTTTCTGTATAAGGTCATTTTCGCTGCTGCTTATTTTGAAACCAACCCCAGCTGGATATTCAAGATAATTAGGGAAGTCAGTTGGATCATCAGGCTGGCTATTATAATCAACTGTTCTGAAAGTATAACCTGAAGCATTCCAAATCAAACCCATGGTGGAAGTTATATTATTTGCTGATGTTCTGCCATTGTTGTCCTCGGAACCAATTCTTGCACTTTGGAAAGAATTTCCGCTTGATGGCATGTTACCATAAACAGACGCACCACTGTTTTTACTAATCGTGTTATATGTTTCATTAAACGGCATCCAGAAATTAAGCCAAAAACCATCGTCTTGGTCATTATTGTTTTCTGTCGATATTTCCAGTGCAGATTTACCTACCGAAGCACCAGAAGAATATGTGCATTCTGTTAAACCATTGGGTGTACCCATATAACTATCAGTATTAGGGTCTATACGCATTTCATAATCGAATGGACTTGTATCCTGAGGTCGTACAGTAACATAGCCGACAGGTAGCTGATTATACGTATTATTTCCATATAAAAGTTCCATACCAGCATTTGGTCCTGTTTGTGAGTAATTACCTGTGTAATATGTACGTTCCCATCGGTTAGGATCGTTAGCAGGGGGTGAAGACCCACGATTCGGTCGTTGATGATTTTCTATGTGAGACTTCAGAATATCTTCGTTAATAGGTTGTGGATATGTTGTAACTCTTGAAAATCTACGATAAGCAGGATCCGGATTCTCATGAGCATACAGTCTGACAACAGAATGGTCACCGATATCGTCTTCAAATGCACCTTCATGTGCCGGGAATCCAGTGCAGAAGTCTTTCTGTGAATGATGCCGAACAATGTCTGCAACTTTAATAATCGCCTGGAATTGCTTCTGAACAACTGGCTTGGGAATATAGTCCTGCTTTTCAGGGTCAAAAATCTGACCGATGATTTCACCGATTGATGTCAATTCATAAATTCCTGGTGAATGGAAAATGAATGGAACAGTCCAATAAACCAGGTCGCTTCGGTCAACTTTCTGATAATATGTTGCATCAGGATTCCATTTTGTGATTTTTGGTGTAGGATTGAAGTTTGCTCGTGCAAGATCCGCAACCGCTTCGTAATACCATTGCTCAAGATATCTCTCGTTTATATCACAATCTGGGTCTCCACCGGGACCGTTTTTGTTCCATGGATGCCAAAAATCGTTGTAAGGCTCGCAAATCTGAACCTGACCTTCACCGGGAATGAGATAATTTCCCTTTTTAGCAAGGATAATGTCCTGGATTACACGTTGATCGAAGTCTGCCCAGCATGTGAACGGGCGTAAAGATTCGACACATCTGGCGAAATTAAAAGCATAATCGCTACCGCTTCCCATTTCATCAGCAGTCCAAACGGTTCTGAAAGGTGAAATATTAAGAAATTGGAGAGCTTGATAATTCCTTTTGAATAATATTGTATTGCTTGGGTTATCGAAATTAAACATAAAGTTATCGAACTGTCTAACTTCTCTCTCTACATCTCTAATTTGATCCCATTTCTTAAAATAATAATTCTTGGAATCAACATCACCAGGAGCAGATTTAGTTGCAATTGATCTCTCGTTGGAAGCCATCATTCTGGTTGCTCTTGCGAACTCGCTTGAAAGAATGTATGGATCATCTTCGGGTTCGCCAGAATATAGCTCTTCGTTTGTACTTGTTCCTTTGCTTTTGTCAGGTGAATAATACCAGAATCTGGCATCGCCCGAAATATTTGCGATGGCAGCGTACAAAACAGGAAGGGTTGCAGTGTTTGCATCAATCGGTGGTTGCACTTTCGAAATAACGTTAACAGCTGTCATTTTACCGGTTGTAGAACTTCCCACGGGGTCCGATTCGTTATATTCGCCAAGTTTGTCTTTGTACTTGTCTGGAGATGTAATATTCGGCACAATGGTGTTCGGGTTGAATTTCGCATAAACAGTGTTGTAGCCGGGCCATGCTGCGATTGTGATGAAATCACGTACATATTTCCAGTATCCGGGATTTCCGTATTCGGTATTTTCGACAATTGCCCGAACCTGCGTTTTCGTGCTGAACTGCTGTAATTCAGGTGAAGAACCATAACTCACTTTTAGCTTCCATAGTTCTTCGACGACCTTTTCGTTGAATGGGTTTCGAGCATCCTGATTAGTTTCATTTCTGATTCGAGTGGCTAGGCACTTTTGGATCGCCTGACCGAGGAAAAACATCATATATCTAAACTGTGAACCTGCGCAATCCTTTGTAAACTCATCTGCATCTACGAGGAAATCATAAAGCGTGTTGCTGAGATAGTTTACGCTAAGCTGGGAATTTGTTTCGAGAATCTTAAGTTTGAATCTGTTTCCGCCTGTAAACGACTGACCTGCGACGATATCGACATTACCGAGGAATCTGCCGTCAGCGGGAAAACCTGAGAAAAGTGAACGTTCTTCCGCTTCATCGTAGAATATTCGGTTGTCAGCTTCCATGTCATATTCTTCGAGAAGTACGTCGTTGTCTTCAGCTTTGTATTCACCATCACCGTTGAAGTCGATATACGCTTTTTTCTGGATTTTATCAATATAAGGATATGGCAATGAAACGGGTGCAAGATTGCTAACAATGCTCTCACCACCGAAATAGGTATATTCCTTTGTTTGATCATCCTTTTTATAATCACCTGTTGAAGTATCAACTCCAAAGCACCATTGCTTGAGGTATTCAGGAATGTTTGGATCATCGTTGTAAAGTGATGAATAATATGAGAAAGCCAACAGATCCTGTAAACTTTTGCTGGCGGCGATAACGCCGTCGCTTGCGATTAGTTTTGCACGTTCAGCGAGTTTGTAATTTTCTGTTGCTTCAAGCTCAACACGCATCATTACCGCGAAAGATGTACCCATCACAGCCATGATAGTAAGAATACCTAACGTTATGATTAGAACAGTTCCATTTTTTCGGCGATACATATCACCCCCAATAACATGTTAAAAAATCTAAAAATTTTCATTGAACTATTAATATCAAAGCAAAAAAAATACCAAACAACAAGAAAATACAAAATATATTCAGAAATATTATATTCATACAATTAATCGTTATAACTTGTTGTATTTCAATAGGTTATGCGAATTGTTAAATTCTACCGTAATGTTACAATTTTGTAACACTACATTTGTTGGATTGCCGTTGTTACCGAAAATATGTTACAATATGGTAAAAGTGTTTCAGATTTTACACAGATTCTTAACATAACGATGTCCGAAAATTGTAACATCTTTGAATCGCATCCTCCGTTTTTTAAATGAGAATATTTCAATATTTTAGTTTGTTTTCAATATGAAATGTGTATAATTCTTGCAACATATTGAATTTGTCGAGCTTCGCATCAGGTGAATTTTGCGCTTCCTAAACATACATCCAGATCGATTCCGAAATATCTGGCGTCTTGCAATTCCAATTATAATGGGTTCTATCACAGTTATGCTGATGAACCAAACCGATAGAATAATGATCGGTCGTTGGAACGATAGCCTTGCTGGTGCTGCTTTGTCTGTAGCCACCCAGATTCAAATGTTTATTTTAGTTATTTCGCTAATACTCGGTTCGTCTATGGCAATCACACTTCAGACGATATGTGCAAGGCGAAAGGGTGAGGGAAACCTTATCCAAGCAGGTGAAACATTCCAAACGGGTGTGATAATAAGTTTTATTTTGGGTCTTATTTTCAGCACAATCGTATATTTATTTCACGACAATCTAATTATTCTACTGGTTGGTAGTAAAAATCCGTTGCTTTATGAACTTGGCGAACCGTACTTTAGATGGCGTAGCTTTGAACTCTGTTTTATAATCGTTACTTTCTCATATCGCGGGTTTTATAACGGCATCGGGCTTACAAAAATACCCATGTATCTTACAATTATCCGTGTTTCACTAAACATCTTTTTCAACGCACTTCTTATCTACGGAATTTGGGGATTTCCTGAGCTTGGGGTTGAAGGTGCCGGTATTGGATCACTTCTGGCAACGTTTATAAGTTTTCTGGTTTTCACATTGTACATCCTATTATCGAAGTCAAAACATGAATATCAATACCTCAAGATATCGAATCCGCTGAAGTTTTCAAGAATCTGGAGCATCATTCGATTGAGTTTTCCCGGTTCGTTGCAATATGCAGCAATGTTTGGAAATATTTTTTTCAATACTGTGATAATCATTGTTTTCGGCGAGATAATGGGTGGTGCTTCATCAATGATTTTTGCGATATCGAATATAATGTTTATGATAGTTTTGGGACTTGGAATTTCGGGCACATCACTTGTTGGGCAGTCCCTTGGTCGCAAAATGCCTGAGCTGGCAGAAATGTACGCTTATGATATCGTCAAGATAGGAATGTTTATAATGGGTATTTTTAACTTGATTATTTTCATATTTCCTGAAATGTTTTTACGTATATATACAAATAACGATACAGTTGTTAATATTGGGATACTCCCGTTACGAATTTTTGTTACAGCTCAAGTGTTTAATGCTGCGGGTGTAATACTTTCAAAATGCCTGCAGGGTGCTGGTGCACAGAAGCAGGTAACGATAATTGAGTACATCGCTCAATTTTGGCAGGTTTCACTAACATTGCTTCTTGGTTTTGTATTCCATGTGCCATTCTGGGCGCTATGGGTGGGCTTTATCAGCTATCAGCTTCTTATGTTCTTGCTGAATTACGGTTTCTTCCGAAGCAAAAAATGGAAATCTCTCAAAGTCTAAATGTTACTTTACAAAAATCTGTTTACCATCCACTTATATATTATAAAATTACATTAATAATGAAAAAAGTTTTTATTCTTGCTAAATTTGAAGAAAGGTAAAATCTCATGGTAAAGAAAGCCAAAACAGTTGGGAAATTTAAGAAAGCGAAAACTTTAGGGAATGCTCCATATGCTCCCAATACTAAAACAGTTGGGAAACATCCCATAATCGAGAAAAAAACGAAGACAAAGGCGCCTGTGAAAAAAAAAATTGATATTGATGTCGATAACAATCTCATAAACTGTCTTGAAAATGACAGGGAGCAAATTGGAAAATTTACCGTCAAGAAGCTCAAAGAAATTTGTCAGTTTATACATTGCAGTGCATCAGGCAACAAACCTAATATAATAAAATCAATAAATACAAAATTTGACATGTCGGA
>CAYZQB010000124.1:4287-9681 GCA_964480395.1 uncultured Planctomycetia bacterium | reverse complement strand
TTAAATGCTGCTGACAAGGTTTCTGCCGTCTTGTTTCGATTTGTAAAGCGCGTTATCAGCGTGCCGATACAGGTCTTCCCAGGTGTCAAGCTCAGCATTTATCGCTATCACACCTGCAGACATAGTAATAAACAATGGTTTTGTAGCGTTTGTCATGTTCGTGAATATAAAATTCTGAACAAGAAACCGAAGTTCTTCAGCTTTGCTGATTGTCTTTTCCAACGAAGTTTCAGGCATGATAATCGCAAATTCATCCCCGCCAAGCCGACAGACAGAATCGACATCACGGGTTTTTGAGATTAGCAAACTTGCGAACTGCTGCAGCATTAAA
Source organism: uncultured Planctomycetia bacterium (assembly GCA_964480395.1). Taxonomy (GTDB): domain Bacteria; phylum Planctomycetota; class UBA8742; order SKZP01; family CAYZQB01; genus CAYZQB01. The sequence goes on along the minus strand of CAYZQB010000124.1, from coordinate 9,350 downwards.
TCGCCCTGAAGATGCCCGTATGAATCGTTAATATCCTTGAATTTGTCCAGATCAATCAGAATAAGCGACAGATCGCGTCGATATCGTTTAGACCTTGAAAACTCACGACCAAGCTTTTTATCGAAATACCCGCGATTATATGCACCTGTTAGCTGATCAACAATTGTCTGCTGCTGTAAATCCTCAATTAATTCAATGTTCTGAAGCCGATACATTATCAGATTCGCAAGGTTCGATAGAATCTCAATAAGGGTGTTTCTGTACTGTTTTTCCGAAAAAATCATTTTTACAATCATTTCATCAAGTTTTACAAGCAAAATACCATCGACATAATTCCTTCTGAGTATCGGTACTGCGAGAGTTCCGTCAGGTAAATATAATTTTTTTGTTCGTTTTTGAATCAGGTCAAAAATTGGGCTTCTTTCTGAAATCTCAAGTATTTTCGGATTGCTAGCCTTTCTTGATGAATCGGATGCGAGTTCAAGCCGTGATTTTGATTTATCAAGTATATAAATCGCAGCGGTCTGAAAACTCATACCGGCGGAAGAGGTGAGAAAAGATGTCGAAGTTTCGAATAGATGATCTTTGTTCATACATTTCTCAAGGTATGAAGAAAAGATTGATGTTTTCATGATTCGCTCGGTAATCTCAGCAAGTCGAACGTTATCCTGTATCACTTGATTGGTTTTAAGTTCTGCTTTTTCAACGACTTCCGACTTCCGTTTGTTTTCTTTTTCAAGTTCGTTAAGCTTGGTTAGAAACGGTGTGATAACTCGTATTTGACCGAATGAAATTACCCGACCCATCATTGAAATTCGTTTAACTGTGATTTCAGTTTCCTCAACCATCCCTGATTTTGTAACGATTTTCATATGAATTATTTCGGTTTCCTTGAATTTAATTTTGCCGGTCTTCGATTTAACAATATTCCGTTGATAAACATGCTTGTCTTCATCGTGGATTAGAAAGCTGACAAGGAAATCACTGTTGACCAATTCATCCTTTGAGTAGCCGGCAAGCTCTGCCAATTTGTGGTTTACATCGATAAATCTGTCGTTGATTAAATCAAGAACAAAGAACGCTTCGGTAAAATCCTCAAAAAATAGCTGATATATGCAATCGCTCTTGAAATCGCAATCGAACAGATGTTTTTCGAGATTTCCATCACTTGTCATAAAACCTCTATGTGAGATTTTTAAGATAAAATAAATTAAATTTATCGTGTCAAACGTGCTGCAATCTCCGCTGCCTTAGCAATTGTTTCCTGAAGCCCATCTATTTTACCATTTTCCATGAGTATTTTTCCATCACAAATTGTCGTATCGACGAGTGTGCCAGTCGCGCTGAAAACCATGTTGCTGATAATATCATGAATCGGCTGCATCCGGGCTTCATCGGTTCGCACCAAAATAATGTCAGCAAGTTTGCCGGGTAAGATTTCGCCAGCATCGTACCCAAACGCCTGCGCACCATTTTTTGTCGCAATCGCAAGTGCTTCATGAGCAGGCATCGCAGTCGGGTCACCTGAAGTGTGTTTTGCCAAAAGCGAAGCGAATTTCATTTCTTCGAACATGTCAAGATTGTTGTTAGAGCTTACGCCGTCAGTTGCGAGTGTGATTTTGGCTCCCGCGTTCTTGAGTTTGAGATACGGGAACGCTGCGTTTTTCCCGCTGCCACTTGTCAGTTTCATGTTGCTGACCGGGCAATGAGCAAGGATAACACCTTTGTCAGCAAGCAAAGCGATTTCGTCGTCATCAAGCCAGATGTTATGTGCTGTTACTGCTGGTACATCGAAAAAACCACAATCATCCAGGAAAAAAGCCGGTCGCATGCCATATTTCTCAACGGTTTGCGCACCTTCCCATTCATTCTCGTTGAGATGGGTGTGAATACCAAGGTTGTGTTGTTTTGCGATGTCAACAGCCCAGCACATGTCATCTTTGGAAACCGTGTAGGGTGCATGTGGCGCAATCCATAGACGAACGCGGTTGCCGAAGTTAAAATCATTGAACATTTCGAGTTCTTCGGCAACTTTTCGGCGCGAATCATACGCAGGATTGACGCTGATGACAGTAGTTGAAACAACCGCTCGCATGTGAAATTCCTGCAACGCACGCAGCAAACCCCGCGAATGCCAGTACATATCGTTGAAAAAGACGGTTCCGCTTCGAATCATCTCATAGCACGCGAGTTTCGTTCCGATGTACACGTCATCTTCTGTGAGTTTTGCTTCTGCGGGCCAAATATAGTTTTCAAGCCAGTTCATGAGATTCTTGTCGCCGCCGTAACCGCGCATCAGCGTCATCGGCGAATGTGTATGCGTGTTGTAAAACGCCGGCATGGCAATCATTCCGTTTGCATCGATTACTTTCTCAGCAATTTCTGGCTTTTCACCACCGACTTGCTCAATTTTGCTGCCGTTTATGACGATGAATGTTTTCTCACCTGTCAACAACGTTGCATCTTCAATCAAGATTGATGCTGTTTTTTTCATGTTCATCTCTCTATGTCTAAATTTTACTTACGTAGCCATTATTTTATATATTTCACCAGCGAGGTACACGGAACCAGCGACGATTATCTTGCGTAAACTCTTCTGTTTGTATAATCTGACCGCATGCCAGAACGCTGTATCGGTGTTTGGACTGACTTCGATGGTTTTCTCAGGATACAATGAAATCAGCGATTCCGCAAGCACAAGCGGACTCAAACATCGGGCACTTTCGAAACTGCAGGTGATAACGTGCTGACATGCTGGTATTTCCCGAAGCAGCGAAATATCATGCTTGTCAACGTTTAAGCCTATGACAAGCACGGAATTTTTTGTTTCTTCAGGCGACAAAGATGTTGTCAGAGCTTTTATCGAATTCATTGTGTGCGCACTATCAACAATCACCTCAATCCCACGAAAATTCAACTTTTCCTGACGTGCAGGAGGAAAATAATTATATATTCGGTCGGGAAACTCGAATTTTGTTAATCCTGCCAATTCATGCAAAACCGCATTCACAACAAGTTCAGTAAATTCAACGATGCTGTTAAATTGTGTATCTGCTAGATTGATTATTTTCTTAACCTGCTTGATTTTTGCTTGCTCAAGAAGAACCTGCGTTGCTTCCCTGTAAATCTGGGGTGCAAGGACGAAAATCTGACCTTTTTTCAGGATTCCAGCTTTCTCGAACGCAATCTGCTCGATGCTGTTCCCAAGCAGTCGAGTATGTTCGCGCTCAATCGTTGTTATCACCGAGATTTCAGGCGCAAAGACGTTTGTTGCATCAAGCCGACCACCCAGCCCTGTCTCAACAATCAACGCATCAGGCATGTAATACTGCGAAGCTTTGAGATACAAAGTCATCATCATTTCGAAGAAAGTCATTTTACGCCCGATTGCTTGAAATTCCTCAAACTGCGGAACAAGTACATACAGCAGATGTGCGAAGATTTCTGATGCTAAATTCTGACCTGCAAATCGGATACGCTCCATGAGTGTCAAGAGATGTGGCGAGGTGAACGCAAGGGGAAATACATGTTTTCCATCATTTTTCGCATTAAGCAGATATTTTTCGAGTAGAAACGCCACAGAACCCTTGCCTTTTGAGCCTGCGATATGAACGGCAACCGGCAAATCGCGTAAAAATTCTTGATTATCCAGAAATTCTCTAAATTCTGATAATTCCTGTTCAAAACGTTCGTAGCGGTAACTCGCGAAATTCTCATAGTTCGTCGAGTTGTACAGATACGAAATCGCCTCGAAGTAACTGAATCCCATGTTTCAACCCACATTTAACCCTAAATTGTGCAGACATTGACCGTTCCACGTTCAAAAATACTCGTCATTAGCGAAATGAAACGCCTGTCAGCGCAGATGCGAAAGACACTCGAAGAAGTTTACAGCATATTTACCTATTTGAATAGCGTTTTTACGAATTTTCATGCGCTTACAGTGTGCATGATGCCGGTGATGCAACCTTAAAAACGTCATAAGTTTTTTACCCGTATGGACTTAGAGATTTTGAGGGCAAAATTATTTTTGAGATGACAGGAGAAATTATGTTTGAGTTAACGAAAGATGAACTGGCAGCAGCACGGCTTTTCGGACTTCGTGAAGGATTTATGCCATCGATAAACGTATTCTTACCTTCGTTCAAGGTTTCGAAGGGTATGATTGTGAGTTTGACTGGTGATTCAGGCAGCGGAAAGACGTTGTTTCTTGAGATGCGGGAGAAATCAGCACTAAATAAAGTTTGCAGCCTGAATAATCTTGATTTTGATACAGAGAAAAGCGCGTATCAGAATTTGTACGATGTGCTGAATTCGACTGAAAAAGCCTTGAAAATACTAGGTAAAATCGGGCTTGCGGAAGCTGGTTTGATTCTACGTCCAGTAAAAACGTACTCTGCGGGTGAATTGTTCAGGTTCAAACTTGCTCTTGCGATCGCTGCTGGCATTGAAACGCTTATCATTGATGAATTCGGGATGCAGCTTGATGATATTCTTGCATGCAATATCGCATTTTCACTCAGAAAGCTGGCGAATCGGGAAGGTCTGTCGATTTTTGTTGCATCATGTCGGGATACGTATTTGCAGGACTTACAGCCGGACATATCATTTAACCTTGACGAAGCTGGTGTTCGTATATGCAGAAAATTCTATCGGCGCAGAAAACCGAGCTACAGCAGGCGATTGACTGTAGAACGTGCAGATAACAAAATCTGGAAATGCTTCGCACATTGGCATTATAAATCGCATCGCACCGGTCCGACTTCGGATGTTTTCACGCTGAATTTCGATGGAAAACCAGTCGGCATCATCGTTTACGGGTATCCGTCGATATTTTCGTCACCGAGAAACATTGCCACTGACGGCAAATTCAACTCGAATGTGCCACAATTCGTGCAAAAACTGAACTCAGAGATGCGGGTGATACGTCGAGTCGTTATGCTGCCAAAGTATCGAGGAGTTGGGCTAGCTTCAGAGCTGGTGCGAAAAAGCATCGAAATGCTGCCTGAGCAAATCAAGTTTGTTGAATGCCTGACAAGCATGGGCGAGTATTGCGGATTTCT
>CAYZQB010000124.1:0-4187 GCA_964480395.1 uncultured Planctomycetia bacterium | reverse complement strand
GCAAATCGAGCAATCGAGCAGGTTTTTGCCCTTGATTGAGGAGGTTTTGGCAGCACGATACACTCGACCATCATATTTTATCAAGGAATTAAAGAAATAGTAATTTAGAAAAGGTGATAATCATGGCTAAAAAAATGCAGAACAAAACAAAAAATTCACAGATTTTTAAAAGTAAGGACGAATTCTTCAAAGCACTCGGATATAAGCCGCACAACGCACAAAAACAGTTCCACGAGGATAATTCACGTTTCAAAATTCTTGTGGCAGGGTCAAGGTTTGGGAAATCGCTTGCAGCATCGTACGAAGCAGCATTTCTGTCGCTTAAACCCGGAGTACGAGGCTGGATCGTCGCACCGACTTATTTCCTGGGTGAAAAGGAATTTCGCTACATTTACGAACTTTTCATCGAAAAACTACCGAAAATCATCCCGGGACTGGTATCAGAAGATATTGCTAAAGCTTCATCCTACAGCAAAAATTTCAATAACATGAAAATCGTACTTCCCTGGGGGTCGGAAATCAGCGTTCGCAGTGCAGAAAGACCCTACACGTTGTTGGGTGAAGAAGTTGACTGGCTTCTGCTTTCCGAGGCAGCACAGATGAAAACTGATGTCTGGGACAGATATTTACGTGCTCGACTCGTCTCTCGCAAGGGCAAACTCATTGTGCCAACAACGCCTGCTGGTAAAAACTGGCTCTATCCGCTTTTTCTACGCGGTCAGAATCCGGCACATTCCACATGGAAATCGTGGCAGTTTGCGACAGTGGAGAATCCGCACGTTGACCCAAAGGAGATTGAAGAAGCACGCAGAACGATGCCTGAGGATGTTTTTGCGGAGCAATTTTTGGGTGAATTCATAACAAAAACCGGTCGCGTTTATCCTGAATTTTCTCGGAGTATGCACGTTCGAGAATTCGACATCGAAAAAATATCACCGAGATTACGTTTTTTCAGAAGCTTCGATTTCGGCTACACAAACCCGACGGCTGTTGTCTTTGCAGCAATCACCCGTGATGATGTTTTGTACATTTTTGATGAATACTATCAACGACAGCAGACTGTAAGCGAGATTTCACGGGCTGTGCATGAGAAAAGCGGTAATAGACTTTACGAGTTTTCAACGGCTGACCCGTCAGCAGTTCGAGAAATTAATGACCTGCGAAATGCTGGAATTTCAGTTTCAAAAGCAACAAACAGCCTGTGCTGGGGTATAAACAACATTCGAGAACGTCTTCTTTACAACGAAAATCAGAAACCACGGCTGATAATTCATCCGAAATGCCACAATCTCATCTTCGAATTTGAAAATTATAAATATCCTGAGCAAACTGCAGGCGTTACACTTCAGGAAAACCCTATCAAAGCACATGACCACGCACTTGACGCGTTGCGCTATCTTGTTTCTGCACTGAAAAAAATCGAGCAAAAATCGTGGAAAGTTTTATAATTGTGTTTTCTTATAATTTTATTATTATCTTATGAGAACACCAAAATTTTGGAGTTTATTTAATGCCTGATAAAAACCTGCTTGAAACCTTCGAGAATCCACGACCTGGGCGTGAGTACACCATTGAGATTATCGCACCCGAATTCACGTCGGTATGCCCGATTACCGGTCAGCCGGATTTCGGCTCAATTATCGTGCATTATATTCCCGATAAAATCTGTGTCGAATTGAAATCGTTCAAACTTTATATCTTTTCATTCAGGAACGAAGGCGCATTCTACGAAACGATTGTGAATCAGATGCTTGACGACCTTGTTGCGCTCTTAAAGCCCATAAAGATTGAAGTTGTTGGCGAGTTTACACCGCGCGGGGGTATAAGTACTAATGTCAGCGCGATATTTACACAGGAAAATTCCGATTAATCCGATATAATACAGATATACTCAGGGAAAAGACATGAATTCACAAAATTCCAATCTATTTCGTAAGCAGATTATTCTCATTGCAATGATTTTTCTGTTTTTGCTGATTATTTCAGACTCTAACACAATTCAAGCTAAAAATGATAAAAAAAAGTTCAAACGCGGCTATCTCTCGTGGGGCATAGAGGACAGCGTGGTTATCGCATATAAAGCACAAAATTTCGTGCAGCGTGTGGATATGGATGAAAAAGCTCTGCGAAAGAAGCACGAATATCACAAAGACAGCTACAAACCGCCACGATTCGCGTTCTATGGCTATCAATTCCAAGACGGTGAATTAGCGTACAAACTCGAAAAATGGGGAGTTACCGGCTCATATCCGAATTCAATCACCGACCTGATTGAAAGAATCTGCTTCACACTGCCAGGCGTCAAAGCACGTGAAAACAAGAATTATATGTACGAAAAAAAATTCTACATTTCTAATCCTTCGTCTGTTATTAACGTCTCTGGTAATTGGAAAACCGAAGAAATTCCACGGGATGTGAATCAGAAAATCAAAATTTTCGGAAAATTCCTGTTTAATCCGGTTATGAAGGATGAAAAAGACAAGCATTTCCCAGCTAATGTTACGAATCTTGAAGAAGGTTTGGTGTTGACTGAAACCGTTTTTAATCAGGAATTCGGCTACATCGAGAAAGTTAAGGTAAAATTCAGATATTGGTACGAATGGACGAAACCTGCTGAGCCAGAAAAACCCCAATTCAACAACAACGGACGTTGGGAAGAATTTGAAATCTTAAAAACCAATATGATTGATATTTCGGTTAAGACTCCGCTCAAAAACCAGATTACACGTGCTATCAACATGTCAATCGAAGCACTTAAGAGAACTCAGGCATTTGATGGCTCGTGGCCCTATGGCGCGAATCATCTGGCGGGTTCGACATCGATTTGTGCTCTTGCGCTTCTGAGTTCAGGCGTAAAGCCCGACGACCCCTGCATCAACAAGGCGTTTGAATTCCTGTACAAAACCGAAATAAAGAACATTTACGACGCATCGCTGGTCTGTATGGTTAGTGAAGCACGTGGAATTCCCGATTCAGAATGGAAATTGTCTAACAAAAATAAAATGCCGGATAAATTCGAGCGTAATCTCGATGAAAAAGACCGAAAACTACTGCAAACCGCACTAAAATTCATCCTGACACATCGGGCGGATAAGCACCCGCAAACCGGCATCGGACTCTGGGATTATCCACGCGAAAACGCTCCTGATAATCTGCGCTTTGACAACTCGAATTCGCAGTTTGCAGTTCTCGGGTTATATTCTGCAATGCGTTGCAACGAGAAAATCGACAAACAGGTTTTCCTTGATATTGCTATGCAGTTCATGAAAACTCAGGAGCAGAAGGGACCGTTGGTTTCGCTGATGCTTCCGAAGGATGAGGATAAGTCGAAAACTAAGCCGAAATATTATAAATATTCGGTGCAAGCGCGTGGCTGGGGTTACACGGTAACGGGGAATCGACCGGATTATAATCTTTCGAAGAGCAGCGGGTTTGCTTATGGTTCGATGACCGCAGCGGGTATAACTTCGCTGGCGATTGCGCGAGCAGGGCTGTATCAGCTTGAAGAGCTGAAATCTGACCTGAAAATTCAGATTGGCGATTCGCTGAACAGCGCGATGGCGTTTTTCCAGACATATTACGATATTACGGGCAATCCGAATGTTGCTTCGCGCCGGAGCTGGTATTATTACTACCTTTACGGCATCGAGCGCGTTGGGATGCTGATGGGTACGGAGTATATCGGGCAGCACGAGTGGTATCCTGAGGGTGCTGCGATTTTGGTGATGGAGCAGAAACGCGATGGAAGCTGGGAAGGCAACATCACAGAGACCGCCTTTGCCCTGCTATTCCTCAAACGCGCCACACTCCCCGTCTTCACCGGCAAATAACATGCCTTTTTACTCAGAGTTTGGGAACAAGTGAATCATCATAATCTCCGAGATTGCTACGTCAGATGCTTCGCTTCTTCCTCGCAATGACAATTATTTTTTCGTGAATCTTCATGTTTTTTCTCGTTCCCAAAGTCCTCTTTGGGAATGAACTTATTAGTGAAACTCCGTTTCGCACAAAACAGAGTTTTATTGTAAGTGTGTTCCCAAACAGAGTTTGGGAACAAGGGAAACATACAGATAGCAGAAAACATAATAACATAACAATATATGTAACCATCGGTGGCACAAGAAAGGTCATACTTTTTAATTATACTTCAACGCTTTTTCGTGATTTTTATAACACAGCAAGAAAAA
>CAYZQB010000123.1:0-9732 GCA_964480395.1 uncultured Planctomycetia bacterium | reverse complement strand
AAGTCAAGGTTTTTTAACTGAACGAAAAATTGACCTTGTATATGCAAAAATGGGTAAACACAGGAACATTCCAACAAAAAATCATTGGGAAAACAAATACGTACCCAATAAAAAAAACAAAAATACGTTAAAAAGAATAATTATATCATCTATTGCAATATTGGTTATCTGTGGTGTAATAGGTTTCATATATATAGAAAAAGAAAAAGAAAAAGAAGAGCAAATTCTCAAAACAATGCTATATTTCGCACAAAAAGTAAAAGAGAAAGAAATCGAATTATCTTTTTCTAATTTCTCTTTGGATTATAATGATATCAATATATCTACGAAATGTACTAAATGTTATCTACAATTCCGAAAAGATGCTAAAATTGATTTATTTATTAACTTCTTCAAAAATGAAACTGCAAGTAAAAGTTATATTATAAAGATATTTGAAGATACAAGAAAAGAATCTACAGATCTTCATAGATTATCAGAGCTAATTGCTGATATAGAATTTAGTCGAAGAATAATACCTAAAGATAAATTTGATGAATTTTGGGAGCTTTTTGAAGCTACAAAATTGTGTTTTAACGTAAAATGGAGTCTTCCATTTAACAAGTATTTAAAGGTTTCACAGAAAGAATTTAATGAGAAAATAAGAGACAATGTTAGAAAAAATATCAACAAATTGAATATTATTACATCAAATACCAAAATAAGTATTGAAGTAGCATCAAAATGGTAAATTTGGATACATGAGTATGGTTCAAATTTAGAGAATAGAAAGAAAAAAATCCAAATTTACCTTTTATACTAACTAACATTTTGCTGGATTCACGTTTTCACGGGAATGACAAGACTTTAGACACAGACAGGGATGCCTGTGCCACCATTTACTCACCATCCAGTGTCATTGCGAGGAAGGAGCAAAGCGACTGACGTGGCAATCTCAGGGATTCTTATGATTTTCAAACAAACAAGAAATGTCATACAATAGCATGTCGCCAAAATCTCCGGGATTCTTTCGCTTCGCTCAGTATGACAGATAAAATGCACTCAATGACAACTGGGTATAAAAATGCTACCAAAAGTAAGAATTTTGACTAGTAAAAAGTTACAGATGCTTTGAAATTGGCAAAGTCATTGATATACTTTGTGAATTCATCATTTTAATTTTGGAGTAAATTATGAAAAATTTCGGGTCATCTGATGAAATTCTCGACTTCGCAATCTCGCGTGAACAGGATGCATATGATTTTTATATGAAATGGTCGCAGCAAATGAAAAATCCAGCAATGGGAAAATTTTTCGGTGAACTCGCTGCTGAAGAAGGCAAACACAAGATAAAACTCGAAGAAGTTAAAGCCGGCAGAAATATGGTTCACGCAGATACTAAGGTTCAAAACCTTGAGATTGCTGAATTTACTGTCGATGTTAGGGTCGATGATAATCTGGATTATCAAGATGCTTTGCTGCTAGCAATGAAACGCGAGAAAGCTGCCTTCAAACTCTACACTTTCCTTGCTGACGTTGCTGAACTCGAAGCCATGAAAACACTCTTCAGGGGCTTAGCACAGGAAGAAGCAAAACACAAACTCCGGCTTGAGCTTGAGTACGACGACAACATTCTCACCGAGAATTAACTAATTTGTACATGCTGAATATAATTTATATTTAGAAATGCGTTCACTAAAATCGCATGTAACACTCATTAAATGTATTCAAAGAGAATGCACACTCGTTATTGAATATAAATACTCAAGCAGGTTGTTCGACCGCAAACATATAAGCCACTGTGAGCAAAAAAAAATATTCAAAATTGCATTTTTCCGAAATCTATGCTGGCTTTTATGCTCTTTGTATTCAAAACTCTCAAATCTCATAACCTTGAATTATTTTTCAAAAATTCTCGGTTTTTGCACGTATAGTTGTTAGAATCACAATTTAGTGGCAGGTAAACCTGCTTTGACTCACATCATTAACAATAGGACTCAAGTTATTTGACCTAATGTAGATGATGTAAACTTAAACCATCAAGGATGGGTAATTATGAGTATTGACACAGTTATCAAGAAATTGCGTAAAACTAGAAGCAGACTCTATAAATACTATTTAATCGACGGCATAAACAAAGTCATCATTCTCAGTTCCATACTGGCATCGGTGATACTTCTTGAGAATGCATTCCTCAATGTTCCACCTCTCGGATTTGCAATAACATTGATCATTGTAATCACCATTGTTCTGCTATATTTCATAAGACATGTTGTTTACCCTCTGACAAGACACATGAGCATTGAAGATATCGCTTTAATTGTCGAACGGGAGTATCCGCTTTTTAATGACAGCTTAATTTCCGCGATTCAGTTTTCGAAACATAAAGATTATGTTTATCGCAGCGATGCATTATCCTCAAAAGTTATTGAGGACACCGTTAAAATCGCAAATAAAATCGACTTCAAGGACGTGATTAAGCCGCACAAGTTGAATGTAACGGGTTTTTTCGCAGTTGGCTTCTCGCTTATACTGACCGGCATGGTTTATTTCACAATGACACTGCCAAAACAAGTTGGAATCTCGTTCAATCTCGATTTTCCCGATAATATCAGCAAATACAATATAAATTATTATGTTGAGCCCTCCGATGATTCGAATTTTCGTGATAAATTCACAATCGGCGAGGGTTCAGACATTATTATTCGTGCTATCCCAAAAGCATACAAATTCGACCGCGAGTTTGATATTCTCGATTATGATGTACCACAGATTTTCTTCAGAAACCTGAAAAGCAACATAATCCGAAAATTCCGCATGAGTCAAGGATTTAACGAAAAAGGGAGAAAAGTTTACGAATACGTTGAAAACAAAGTCGCACTCGGTAACTGGGAAGTTTTTGTGAAATGGGAAAAACGTAATTCACTTAAATACATGTTCAATGTGCGTCAGGCACCCACGATTCTCGAATCTATCATTAAATACAAAGCTCCTGAACACATGCGACCTTCAGAAGTGCCTTTGTATGAAGCAACAGAATCTTCGGAGCAGGTCAAAGCACAAATCGATACTTATTCTGGAGTTGGATTCACGGTAACACTGCCAAAACGCGACGATAAAGACAATGTTATTTTCGACAAATTCGGGAAACCTGATATGTCCGTTGTTCAGCAATTCATCGATGAGCAAAAATTTGAGAACGAATTACCTGACATCTACGAGAAATATGTTCGCGGTAAGGTTGAAAAGTGGAGTGATACGATTAATGAGATTGAAAGTACAGAAGTTTCTATAAAATTGAAGCTTAATAAACAGCTCAACTTGGATAAATCACGGCTTATAATATTTCATAAACAGGAATCCAACATAAATACACCGCCAAGTGAATATAAATTGAAATTAGTTGATGAGAATAACATCGAGGATGCGAGTAAAAGTCACAGTACTTATTATTATCAGATTTATCCTGATTTTAAGCTTCAGCTCAACATGGTTAAATATCAATTCCTCCTAGTGGATACTGAGCATCTTCATCAAAACGAGATTAAATCCTACGTTATCAATGTTCAGAAAGATCAACGCCCGTTTGCCCGTTTTGTTTACACGGGTTCATCGCTTCGTGAAGATGCATCATCTGAACGGCTTGTAACACCGACAGGATTCATTCCTTTGGTTTTGGAAGCGAGAGACGATTTTGGCATAAATTCCATTCGTCTTCTTTACACAATTAATGGCATGACCAAAAAACAGCGCGAAATTTTCAAACTTCAACGTGAAAAAAGTAAAAATGACATCAATGCTAATATCAAGAATTTGTATTCCGATGGTGAATCAAAAACGAATGCTGTTCTAAATTTGATAAAATACGCTGACCTTGCGTTACCAGATATCAACAATGCAATTGAGGAAACGAAAAACAGCGATGTTCGTTTTCTTTTAACCATGATTAAACAGAAGATAAGTTTGCGCGAGGTACTTGATTTCAGCGATTCGACAAATTTTACCGATCAGCCTACCAATCCGCCGAATATTAAATTCACTATTCAAATCGAAAAACTTCTTTCTGAAGATATTCTCACGTCAATTTCTGATGATACGTCAATGTCAATAACCTTTGTAATTGAGGTTGAAGATAACCGGAAAAGTCTCGTAAAAACATTAATAAACGGTAAATTGGCAGATACACATCGCGGACAGACTTACAAATCAGAACCTTTAACCATTTCGCTTGTTACATTGCAGACACTTCAACGAGAAATTCGATCGATAATGCGCAAAATCGTTAAAATCCAAATTTCTAAGCTTTTGTTCAAACAACTTGCATTATTGAAAGCTACAAACTTGTTTATTGAAGACCCTTCTGCATTAAAGCTAAATAAAGACACAAAACGCGGTGGTATTGCATTCTCAACGATTTTCGAAGATGAAGTCATGCTCAAAGACGCTGAGGGCGATGAAGTACGTTACGACGGACAGGCGATAGGCAGAATGCAGGACGAAATTTCAAGAATTGCAGACGGTCTCGTATATCGACTAGATTCAATCGTCCGGCATTATAAAAATAATCTCGATTTGGAGAAAGGTGAGAAGAATTCACCTCAACAAAACGCCATTCAATCAATAAAAATATTTTTAAACCTGATTTCAATGAGCAAAGAGCTTGCGTTTGTTATTAATCCGGATTTGAAAAGACTGAATAATGATCCGACCCGTATAAACTGGATTCTGCGCAGAATGCTAAATGAATCGACCGGACTTGAATCGGTTCTGCCTTCCTTTGATGCTCTCGATTTCTCGCGCACTCTTGTTTCAATGGATATTTTGCGAGCGAGCATCAGCAGAGAGGCAGCACTTGCGTATGAGGAAGTCATCAGCCCTGATAACATTAACAATTTTGAGCAAGCTCGGTTTCTTCTTAATCGAGCAAAAGAGCTTCAGTCAAAAACTCTGGATGTCCTTGAAGAATGTATGGAATTGATGAAGAAATGGGACGAATTCGAGGAGCATAAACAAGCACTTGAAAAAATTCTTAAAGACCAAGAAAATCTTGGGAACGCAATTAACAAATTATTGAAGGAATAAAGAGAAAATGTTTACCGGCATAATTCAGGAAATCGGCACGGTTAAATCGATAATTCGAGAAGCACGAATTATTCTAGCTGTTGATGCACCAAAACTCGCGAAAAATGCGTATTTAGGCGGAAGTATCATCGTGAATGGAGCATGTTTGAGTATCACCAAAATCGATGGTCAAACGCTTTATTTTGATGCAATTCCCGAAACAATTCAGCATACAAATCTTAGTGCTTTGAAGACAGGTGATTTCGTAAACCTTGAGCCTGCAATGCAAGCAAATTCACGGTTTGACGGGCATATCGTGCAGGGGCATGTCGATGAAACCGGCAGAATTGCAAGGATTGATAAATCTGCTGGCGAAACTAGGTTTACCATTTACGCCAGCACGGATTTCATTTCGCGCTGCATCCAAAAGGGTTCAGTCGCAATTGACGGAATAAGCTTAACTATCTCAAACCTGATTGATGAAAAAACCTTCGAAGTCGCAATAATCCCAACAAGTCTGGCAGAGACAACGCTTAAATATCGTAAAATTGGTGATGTGATTAACCTTGAATCTGACGTAATGTTGAAATATATTGCCCGAATAATCAATAAAACTATATTGAATTCGGAAAATTTTTCACAAGCGAAATCGAAAATAAACGAGAACTGGCTCCGCAGTCTGGGTTTTTAAATATACTCAATATGCATCAAATTTTGAAATACCGAGGAAAATATGCTATTTTATAGTTAAATAATATAAGAAATAAATTCAGGAGGTAAGATGAAACGATCATTATTAGTTTTGTTTGCTGTATTAATAATCACAGGCATTGTTTTTGCTAAGGGTGAAAAGACTACATACATCAAACCAAAATTTCAAAAGAAGAAAGCTGTTAATTTCGAATCAGAACTCAAATTCACATTTACCAAAGGTGAAGTTAAATCTAAGGAAAGCTTTCAATGGGATTACGACTTAATACCGACAAAAGTTTTAAGTGGCTTCCTTGATAAAGCAAAACTAAAAGTTAACTCAATTGAATTTTATTCAGATGGTATATATCAAGGTACTCAACTTGGTAAAACTCCAGAAGAAAGTGATGAATTTTCAATTGAATATAATTTAATAAAAAATTATTTGCGTGAAGTTCCTGAAAAGGAAACACCAAAAGCAATGTACGGTCTTTTTATAGCTTTAACATATGTTTATATGTCTAAGGATAAACATGTAGTCGGTAAAAGTATTGAAGTACCTGATGAAGTAATTAAAGGTTTGCAATATGCACTTGGTTTTGATTACAAAACAGACTTGAAGTATAAAATTCGTGTGAAAGAAGAGATTGAAAAGAAAAAACCCATTTTTGGTGTTGAAAAAGGATGTATTCTTGAAACTGCACTTTCATGGCGAGACGGCGATAACGGCATTGAATGTAGAGGTTTAGCGGTTTATGACACTAAAGAGAAGATGATTTCTGGTGTAAAAGCGCATGGTTGGGTAAAACATAGTAAAATTCTTCGGAACGATATATGCGGAACATTTGAAATTGAAATGAAAGCAAACCCACCCGGAAACTTCAAACTTTCTGATAATCCTAAGCCAGCAAAATATCCTGATGCTCCCAAAAACAAAGTGGAAGGTGATACTCCATCGGGCGATTTGCCGACAGCATTCAAAGTTGGCGAAGATGCACCTGCATTTACGCTTGAAGACCTTAACGGCAAAAATGTTTCACTCTCAGATTTCAAAGGCAAGATTGTCATGGTTCACACCTGGTCAACAACAATGGATAAAATTGATGATGCAATGGTCAAGGTTTACAAAGGTATCTACGACAAATGGGATAAAGAAAAGTTTGTTCTTATTAGTCTCGGAATTACATACAAAGATGATACTAAAGATAAACAAAAAGCTTATGTAGAAAAGAATGGCATTAAATGGATAACATTGTGGGATAAGGACAGGTCGATAACAAGCAAATATCAATTGAAGAATCAATATTATGTAGCGTTAATAAGCAAAGAGGGCAAGGCAGTGAATTGGGGTTATCTTGGCGACAAAGAGAAAAACGCTGAGATGGGTAAATACCTCACAGAAAACTGTAAATAATTAGCAATCTTGCGAATTTCTTAGTTTAAATTAGATAATCCTGCTCGAAAAATATCGGGCAGGATTTTTTTTGAATATTGCTGATAATTTAATTCAAGCTTACAAGCTGAATCGTTACAGATTTATACTCCATCGTCTCCTTTGTTTTGAAGTCAACAGTACTCGAATTACCCTCAGAAAGCACCAATCCTTGAAGGTTCGAAATATTTATCGTCGGATTAGCTTCAACTTGTGCTTTATTCATCGTCATAAAGTCGAGTCCATATTTTTCCTTTTCCATTGTCAAGTTTTTCGCGGTAAAGGTATAATCCGCATCGTAAGCAATCAATATAAGCATTTTATCACCCATTGGAATCATCGTCCGATACTTTCCACCAGCAAATTTCTTAAATTCTGCTATCATTGCAGAACTGATTTTTGCTTGTTTTCCAAGAAAGCCAGTAGGTGCTGCGAAAAGTGAATCAAGGGTAGGATTTTCGATAATTGCTGCTTTGTCCTTGATATCCTGTGCTTTCTTTGCCTTTTCTGCTTGAATTTTGTCGAACTCAGCTTGAGGCATTTGAACCCATGCACCATTTTGCCAAAGTACAACGTGGTCTGGCTGAGGTTCCGGTTTCGGAGGTTTTGGTGTTGCAGTCGCACAGCTTGCCAACACAAAGGATGCAATCAAAAGTAAAAACGCAAAATATTTCATAAACTTCTCCAAAAAAAGTAAACAGAATAGAAACAAAGGTTTTTTTTTGTAATGAGATTCAAAATTTACATCATAATCAATAATATCGGCAATAACATAATTCGTTTGAAATAAGTTTTAGATATTTTTATGATGTAACTAAATTTAATGTTAAGGAGATTGACATGCGGTTTTTTCTTGATACAGCAATTATTGATGAGATTAAAGAAGCGGTAGCACTGGGTTTGTGCGACGGAGTTACGACGAATCCTTCGCTGATTAAGAAATCTGGCAGGGATTATATCGAAGTTCTGACGGAAATTGCAGGGATTTGTGACGGTCCAGTGTCAGCAGAGGTTATTGCGACGGATACTGATGGAATGCTTGCGGAAGCACGATTCCTGGCGAAAATTGCGGAAAATATCGTTGTGAAGATTCCGCTGACGCTTGAAGGTCTGAAAGCGGTGAAAATTCTCGCTAACGAAGGTATCCCGACGAATGTAACGCTGTGTTTCTCGGCGAATCAGGCACTTTTGGCTGCCAAAGCCGGTGCGACATACATTTCACCGTTTGTCGGTAGAATCGACGACCGTGGACAGGTTGGCATGGAAATCGTGTCGGACATAATGGAAATGTACATGAATTATGAGTTTGACACGCAGGTTATTGTAGCGTCGGTGAGAAGCCCGATGCATGTGCATGAAGCAGCACTGATGGGCGCACATATTGCGACGATTCCCTTCAAAATCTTCAAGCTCTTGGCGTCGCATCCACTCACCGACACCGGTATCGCAAGCTTCCTCAAAGATGCCCAAGGCGTCCAGATCCCCCGCAACTGATACTTTGTTACAAAACTACAAAGTGTTGGTAGGACAGGCTTCCTAGCCTGTCTTTGTCGATATTGTTAGTGTCAGGCATCCAGAATGAGTTTAATATACAGGCAAGTAAGGCTTACATAATGCATTTGAACTTTTGACACTTTTACCATTTTTAGAATGATTATAAAATGAAATAGAATGTTAAAAAAAGTTTCATTTGAAATGTCTTTCATTACAAGTATAATTTATTTGTTGCATAAATTCAATCTAAATTATCGCTAGTAAACTGACGAATATTAATGCAAAGAAAAAATTTATAAAAGTTGTATAAATATCACAAAGCAAAATAAATCCAAAGAAAGGTTAAACATAAAAATGAAAAAAATAGCATTGTTTTTAGTAATACTAATCCCGATACTATTCTCCTGCGGTTCTGGTAAGATTAACTTCCCACAATTTGATTCGTGGGATACAATGTCTACAATCAACGCCCCTGAAGGTCGAGTACGCCATTCCGCTGTATGGACTGGTGCTGACATGATTGTGTGGGGCGGATATGTTCCAGATAGAACAATGCCGTGGGGTAGACGTTATTTAACCGACGGAGGTATTTACAATCGAAGAAATGATGAATGGTCAAGTATCAGCACGGATAACGCACCCTCGATTAGGCAAGACCCCTTTGTTGTATGGACTGGGGATTATATGATGGTCTGGGGAGGTCATCAAGCGAACACACCAGATAACCCGACTTTTAATGGAAAATTATATGACCCGAATTATGACGTGTGGATAGATATGGAGGATATGGATATCTCGGCAGGCTATGGTACGCGGTTGTCTTGGTTGTCGTCAGCTATTGTTATCAATAATAGTGTCGTTTTTTTAGGTAAAGTTAAATATTATAAAGGGGATGAGTATATTGCTAAAATTACGTATGACCTAATATATCATAAGTGGGATTTTGATATTCATATAAATTGCCCCTTTGCAGTAAATCAGTATAACCAACAGGCGTACAAATTGGATTCACATAGGTTTTGGTATACCTATGGGTGGTCAAGCGTTGATAGCTATGTTTATGATATTGATTTAAA
>CAYZQB010000122.1:0-9899 GCA_964480395.1 uncultured Planctomycetia bacterium | reverse complement strand
GGACTAGCCTGGATTCTTCACATCGGTCGTTGTACTCCCTCGTTCAGAATGACAACAATATGCCTGGATTCCCGTTTTCACGGGAATGACAATGGGTAGGTTTGCGAATCAGCAGCAACACCTGAGATTGCGACGGTCGTTACACTCCCTCGCAATGACAATAATCCTTTTCATCATCGACAAGCAATGATGCCTGTCCCACTGGAAAGATTCTTAATGCTTTCGGTGTCCACTGTGGCAAAGTCTTATCAATCTGAGGGATTGAAAATTTGAAGCAACATGCTAATCTTGGGTTGCAATAAAGATGCAGGCAAGTAAAATAAAATTTCAGCAAAAATCTCAAATAAGCGTATAAATTATGAATGACAATAAATCAGAGAATACAAGGAAGGTTCGATTTAACATGAAAACAAGAACAATTTTAATCAGCATTTTGCTGATTTTCGGCTTAAGTGCTGTATTTTACGTTGTTTTAATGGGTCAATCCAAAGAAGTTACAGAAGAGCAAGTTAAATCAGCGGTTGCTAACATCGACAAAGCAGTCAACATACAAGATCTGAATATTGCTGCCAATGAGCTTGAAGAACTCGGTTCAGGCGCATTGAAATATATCAGGACAGCGATTCCGTCAATTAATATAAATTCAAAAGTTTTCGTATATAAAATCATTTTCAACTGGGGTGATACCGAATATGCCACAGAAAGATTGATGTTCATTCTGCGCAATTATAATAAATCGAACGATGCACGAATTCTTGCTGCGAGTGTTTTATCTCAGATCGGTACTTCAGAGCTTGAAACACAGTTGATTAGTGCACTTGAAATAGAAGAAGACGAAAAAGTCAAAGTCGCTATTGCCGATTGCCTATACATGACCTGCAAGGAAACAAAGAAATCTCTTAATCAGATGCGCAAGGGAGTTGGATCGGAAGATGGAATTCTCAGCAAGTCGGCGGTTTTCGCTCTTGCTCGGGCAGGTCGAGCACAAGATGTTGAGAAAGAGCTGCGTATCTTTGCTGAATTGCCCAATGCAGACGGTTTACTCGCTCGTGAATACATCAAAAACAACAGATTGAGAATCAAACTCGAAGAAACCATGCTACCAACAGATGAACGTCCTGACACCCATGATTACGCTGACAATGAGAAACCGGAAGTTAAGAAAGATGAAAAGGACGATCCCAGAATTTCCAGTCATATTTTCGAGGAATTGCTTCAAATGATTCAAGAAAATTATCTGGATAAAGAAAAAACAGACCGAACTCAGCTTAATATCAATGCTGCACACAAAATGCTCGATATGCTTGACCCGTATTCCACCTTCATTTACGACAGCAAGGAGCTTGAAAACTGGCAGAAAACCTTGAACCATAAATATCCGGGTATCGGCGTGGAACTGGGTAAACGAGGGGGTTTGATTTTCGTAATATCTGCGATAGAAGGTTCACCAGCACATAAAGCAGGAATCCGACCTATGGATATTGTCTCGAAAATTAACGGTAAGGAATCATATAATATGTCGCTGATTGATGCTGCCTTCAAACTTCGCGGTGCTGCAGACAGTACTATCGAGCTTGAAATACTACGGGTCGGCTGGTACGTTGCGAAAACCTTCACGATAAAACGAAGTTCGGTAGAGCTTCCAAATCTGTCGTATGAAATGCTTCCGGAAAAGCTGGGGTTCATTCGTATTCCATATTTCAAGGATTCGACGAACACTGATTTCAGAAACGCATTGGAAAAATTGATGGAGCAGGACGCAAAAGCATATATTATCGATGTTCGAAACTGTCCCGGCGGTAACATTCTGCGTGCAATTGAATGTGCAGACCTGCTGCTCGAAAAAGACGCTTTAATCACATACACACAAGGTCAGAACCCGACTTTGGGTGAGAAAACCGAATATCTTTCAAAGCTTGAGCAGATTGTTAAAGAGCCGGTTTATATCATGGTTAATTTTGGTACGTCCGATGCTGCTGAGGTTTTTGCGGGTTCACTATCGAAAAACAATCGTGCTCAGATTTTTTCTGAGAGATGGGTTTCCGACGATGCACGTTACGAGTTAATAACCGAATTTCAGAAGGAAAAAGACCCGAAGAAAAAGGGCGTTACCTTTGGTAAAGCGATAAAACAGCGCATTATTCCGCTTGAATCCAATGAAATTAAGAACTCTGCAATAAATATCACAACAGCATTTTATTTTCTCAAGGACGGCTATAGAATTCATGGGTTTGGCTTGATTGCCGATAAAATTGTATGGCGGTCAGCACTTGAGGGATGGATTATGAATGAATATGATACGCCAGCAATCGATGCGAAACTCAATGAATATATTGCGAAGAACGTAAACGCTGATTCTGCCAATATGTTGGAGCTCGCAATGTTTGACGGACACAACCTGAAATCATATCCTGATTATGAAACCTTCTTCAAACAGCTGAATACTCGTGCTGAGATGGAACATATCCGCTTCAGATTACGCGAGAAATTGCGTGAATATCTTTGGGCGGATGAAAAATTTAAATTCGATAAAATAGCTGACTTACAGGAAGATGAGCTGCTGCATCAAGTGATTTTCAGCCTTGCAACAAAATTGAAAATAAAATTGTCAGAAAGTAAGGCACTTGCAAGGTATTTCGAATAATGTTTACGTTATAAGTACTTGTAAATAAACAAGTTATACTATTTCTTACTTAACTTGATTTTCAGGAAAAAATAGATTAAAATACTAATGAACTGAATATCGAGTCGCTCCACTCGAATATTTTACTTAAGCTGAGGTTCCTTCCTCAGCTTTCTTTATGCAGAGCTTATTCTTGGAACGATCTATATAACTCCTTGCTATTAAACATGTTATACCGTAGCGCAATTATAATTATTGTAATAAATCTCATTAAAGATCTGGTTTCACAGCAAAATATCATACATCAAAGAGAAACAGTTATAAAATTATAATAGTTCTCATATTGTAATAATAACAATCTGGTTCGTCAAAATATGGAAAATCGTCTTAAGTTATTGAGTAATTTGAACTTAAAACAATCGCAAAAAAAATAATAAATAATAATTTTTCGATCCAACCTGTTGTGGTATATTAGTCCTCATTACACCATATGAAGTTTTCCGAGTTTTGGTTTTCAATTTTATCAACAATATAAAAACGATAATTTGAAAACCTTTTTGGATTTTAATCGAAAAACAGATATTTGCACGTTGATTTTATGTCCTATTAAATTCGAATTGTAAAAAAATCTTAAGAATTGTTGAAAGTGAGGAAAGATGGGAACAACGAATGGCTTACATTTCGAAAGTTGCTTTTGCACCGACGGCGTTCACCCGTTTGACACAATCGAATGGGAAACTCGAGATGCGCAAATAACTGGTGCAAACGGCAAAATCGTTTTTAAGCAGACTGGAATCGAAACACCAAAATCTTGGACTCAAACTGCGCTTAACGTAGTATCCTCAAAGTATTTCAGAGGAACAATTGACACTCCTGATAGGGAAAATAGCATAAAACAGTTTATCAACCGAGTAACACGGACAATTGCAGATTGGGGTTTGGCAGACGGTTATTTCGCTACTGAAAAGGATGCTGAAACATTCTATCTCGATCTTACATACATGATGTTGATGCAGTATGCGTCGTTTAATTCTCCTGTCTGGTTTAATGTCGGTGTCGAAGAGCATCCGCAGTGTTCAGCCTGTTTTATTCTGGCGATAAAAGATGATATGGACAGCATACTTGAGCTTGTGAAAATCGAGGGAATGCTTTTCAAGTACGGCTCGGGTTCAGGCGTAAACCTTTCACCGCTGAGATCGTCAAAGGAAAGACTATCAAGCGGTGGATATGCTTCTGGACCTGTGTCGTTTATGAGAGGTTATGATTCTTTTGCTGCTATAATTAAATCAGGCGGGAAAACGCGCAGGGCAGCAAAAATGCAGATTCTGAACTCGG
The DNA here is from genome assembly GCA_964480395.1 of uncultured Planctomycetia bacterium. Taxonomy (GTDB): domain Bacteria; phylum Planctomycetota; class UBA8742; order SKZP01; family CAYZQB01; genus CAYZQB01. The sequence continues at coordinate 5,941 of CAYZQB010000122.1, read as the reverse complement.
AGCATCCCGATGTTATGGATTTTATTAAAGCGAAGTCGAAGGAAGAGAAAAAAGCGTGGGCACTTATCGACCAGGGTTATGATGGCAGTTTTGACGGTGAAGCGTATAACTCGGTATTTTATCAGAATGCGAATTTCTCGGTGCGAGCAAACGATGAATTTATGAATGCTGTCGAAGATGATGCGCCGTATCGTACCCGAAAAGTCAACGTCTCAAAGGGCTTACCTCGAGGAACTGTTGATGTTTACAAGGCACGGGAAATCATGCATGAAATCGCGGAGGGAACTCACCTTTGCGGCGACCCGGGCATGCAGTTCGACGATATTGTCAACAAATGGAATCCTTGTTTGAATCAGTTTCGGATTAATGCGTCGAATCCGTGCAGCGAGTATATGTTCATGGATGACAGCGCGTGTAACCTCGCAAGTTTGAACCTTATGAAATTCCGCAGTGCTGAACGCAATTTTGATGTCGAAAGTTTCAGACATTCAGTCAGGATGCTCATAACAGCACAGGATATTATCGTTGACCGGGCGAAATATCCGCTTGAAGCAATCGAGAAGAATTCGCATGAATATCGACCATTGGGCTTAGGTTTTGCGAATCTTGGTGCTTTGCTCATGTCACTTGGTTTTCCGTATGACAGCAAGGAAGGGCGTTCATATGCTGCTGCGATAACTTCGATTATGACTGCTGAAGCATACCGTTTCAGCACCGAAATGTCGGAGAAGATCGGACAGTTTAAGCATTACTCTGCAAATAAATCATCGTTTATGCGGGTTATGAACCAGCATTTGCAGGCAGCGGAGAAGATAAACAGATCGCTTCTGCCTGGCAATCTAGCGAAATATTCCGTGGTGCTTTGGGAAGAAGTTATTTCGAGAGGACGGCAATTCGGATTCCGCAATGCGCAGACGACGGTTCTTGCGCCAACCGGCACAATCGGATTCATGATGGATTGCGATACAACCGGGATTGAGCCGGATATTGCACTGGTGAAATATAAAAAACTTGTCGGTGGCGGTATGATAAAAATCGTAAACAACACTTTACCGCTTGCTTTGAAAAACCTGAATTATAATGAAGAAGAAATCGAGCTGATAAAGAATTATATTGATGCAAATGACACAATCGAAGGTGCACCGAACCTAAAAACAGAGCATATAGCGGTATTCGATTGTGCATTCAAGCCGATTAACGGCACTCGGATGATTCATTATCTCGGACATATCGATATGCTGGCAGCAGTACAACCATTCATTTCTGGTGGAATTTCGAAGACGATTAATCTTCCCACAGACGTAAAAGTTGCCGAAATCGAGGAAGCATATATGCTTTCCTGGAAAAAAGGCATTAAAGCCGTTGCGATGTATCGAGATGGATCAAAACGTATTCAGCCGTTGAATCTGAAAGCAGATGCCGATAAAAAATCCATGCAGAAGGAAAAGCAGGAAATCTTCAAACCACACCGTCATCGATTACCGGACGAACGTCCATCTCTTACGCATAAATTCATTGTCGCAGGTCATGAAGGATATTTGACTGTTGGTTTATATCCTGACGGCAAACCCGGTGAACTTTTCATACGGATGTCGAAACTTGGTTCGTTTGTCAGTGGTTTGATGGACGCAATTGCGACTGCAACCTCGATAATGCTGCAATACGGCGTGCCTCTCGATGTACTCGTCAATAAATTTGCATATGCGAAATTCGACCCGCACGGCATCACCAATAATCCACAGATTAGGTTTGCGAAATCGATTATCGACTATATTTTCCGGTATTTAGCGATTAAATTCTTGAATAAGAAAGAGCTGATTAGCGGTGGTGAAGCGAATGATAACGGTGATGCTGATATGTTTGCAATCGAGAAAGCTAAGGAATTTGCAGGTCAAAAGGATATGACGCGTGATATACCATTTGAGGGAATTCATCAGGTTGACACGCAAAAACTCGGTAATGAAACTGAAACTGAGAAATATGAAAAAAATCTTTATGAGGATACTAAGACAAAGATTTTCTCTGAAGAACGAGGAAATAAAGAGAGCAACGAATTCCTTGCTGACAAACAAAGTGATGCGCCGCCCTGTTATTCGTGTGGTGCGACGATGATTCGAAACGGCTCATGTTACAAATGTCTAAATTGCGGAGCGACTTCAGGCTGTTCATAACCATCCAATATTAGTATTTGTCATAAAAAAAAGCCCTAGTCACCAAAGATTAGGGCTTATTGTTTATGATAGTTAGAGTTTTACAGCTCCTCTTTCATGCTGTCCCAGACTTTTTCAACAACCAGGTCAACCGATCTTTCGACAAGTTTGTTTCTGATATAACCTTTAGGTGCTTTTGCTCCGAAAACTTCATCGATTTTGTCATTGATAACATCTTCCGACAGAACTTTAATTACTTCTTTAGCAGCATCTTCTGCCATGTTTTTAACGTTTCCAACACTTTTATCCCTTACAACTTTCCACGATGCGTCAACAACTTGATTCGGATTAGGCGCTTTGCCTTTCAAGAAATCAAATAATCCCATAAATAATCCTCCAAAGGTTAAAACATATACTTATAAAACACGAAAACAGTCACATTGTCAAGCAGTAACAAAGTTAATAATTATTGCGCAATAAGAGTGAATCTGTATCATCATAAGAAATTTTGGAGATAAAATGACAGATAACAAACCAACAAGAGAAGGTTTTGGGCTGGAGCTTGCGGAACTCGGAAAAACAATGCCGAACCTGGTGGTTGTTTCCGCTGACCTTGAGGATTCAACTCGTGCGGAATATTTCAAGAAAGCGTTTCCAGACAGACACTTCAGCGTGGGAATCGCGGAACAGGATATGATTGGAACCGCTGTCGGCTTGAGCCAGAACGGAATGACCGTGTTCGCAAATTCATTTGCTGTGTTTTTAACGAACAGAGCATACGATATGATTCGGATTATGGTTTGTTTCAACAATGCTAACGTCAAACTTGCCTGTTCTCATGCGGGAGTTACAGTCGGCGAAGACGGCGGATCCGCGCAATGCCTCGAAGACATTGCAATTATGCGCGTTTTGCCTAATATGCGCGTTGTCTGCCCAGTTGACAACATTGAAACTCGTAAATGCACAAAAGCGATTGCAGAAGAATATGGTCCTTTCTACATGCGTCTGAGCCGAAACGCATACCCGATTATCACCTCCGAATCCGATGAATTCACCATCGGAAAAGCAAATATGATGCGAGATGGTTCTGATGTTACAGTGATTGCATGCGGAATGATGGTTTCAGAAGCGTTGAGTGCAGCTGAGATGCTTGCAAAAGAAGGCATTTCTACCCGTGTTTTGAATATGCACACGATTAAACCAATTGACAAAGATGCGATTTTACGTGCTGCTGACGAAACAGGCGCAATTGTTACCGCTGAGGAACATCAGATTAACGGTGGATTAGGCAGTGCAGTTGCAGAAGTTTTGGTGCAGAATAAGCCCGTACCTGTTGAAATGGTTGCAGTTCGCGATGTATTCAGCTTTTCGGGGAAACCCGATGAGCTCATCGAGCGATTCAATCTGAAAGATGTAAACATTGCTGATGCCTGTAAAAAGGCATTTTTAAGGAAATAATCCGTCAGCATTCTTTGTCTATTTCATCCGACCCACTAAGAATTTTTGTTGAATACAAATGCTTGCGAATTATAAATCCGACAGTTGCTTTGCCCTTGCAGAATTTCCGCTTCTGAACAATCAGCATTATCAGCTCACCAACAATGACAATTGCCAGGAAAGTGAATATAATTATCAGCTTTGCTTCAGGACACATATTCCCTCAAATCAGAGTAAAATTACTATCAAGATTAAAACAATTGCGCAAAACCAGTAAAACGAATACCTTCGCGGTTTAGAAAACACTGTGATGATTGCATGCCCAAAGTTCCAAAGCAGTAACCCGCCGAAGATAAACCCGAAATTGTACAGAATGTCTCGAATTATTCCTCTGAATATCATGCTGAACAGTGGTAGCACAACCGCAATCAATATCACCAGCACTGCAAACCACATCAATGCCCCATAATCAATCCATCCACATAATTTGCAACTGAAATTTCCGACATTATACGGACGTTTGCATCCCGGGCAAATTTTGATATTTAACGCTTGCTTCGGTATTTTAACCGGTGAAATCAGACATTGTGGACAAGAATGATCCTTGAATTCAGCAGGTGTTCCGACATATCTGCAATTCTCACATTTCACATAGGTGAATTTAATATTGCAATTTGGACATGATTTCGATTTTAATGAGACTTCAGCATCGCAGTTACTGCAGCAGTATCCGAAATTTTCATATGCATGCAGGAATTCTCTACCATTACTTGTTTTATAGACCTTCGGCGCGAATTTCGGTATATCTTTCAAAGAATCAGTCTTCGTTTCTGTGCCAAAAAGGTTAACATCGTCATCGAAATCAAATGTGGCATCAAGAATATCGGAAACTGGGAAATCACCTAAATTCTGCAGAATATCTGTAACCTTCTTTTTTTCATCATCATGTTTTGAATGTAATTCATCATCATTCTTGAGGACAAACTCGTCGGTCGGTGTGTCGCTTGAGGAGTATTTTTTTACTCCATCGGGCTTTTTGTCATTTTCATTGTTTTCTGCACAAATCATTAAACACCTGAATTGTTTCTGCAATCTATATCAATAATACCAAACAGAAGCTTTATTTTAAGATTTATTATTGTTATTTTACTACGTTAGTGAAAAAACATTTGTGTCATTCCCAACTTGATTGGGAATCCAGAAGGTGCGATTTTTAGTATCTTCTCTGGATTCCTGCATTCGCAGGAATGACAATTATTGAGTTTTCAAACAAAAGCAAATACTTATCTTATTGGATATAATGAAAACCTCGATTTTGTTTATTGCAGTAATGTTGGTCTGCTTTTCCTGTAGTCCTGCACAAGTAACGGATGTTAACGGTGAATTGCCAAAAAAAGAAATCGATGGTGCAAACAGCATTAATCGTGAAAATCCAAAACCCGCAGTTTCTCGGTCTGAAAGTGTCGAAACCGATGTTTTTTTTGATGAACTCGCTGACAATCTGCCAGCATTGTTTGATAATCTGATTCCGAAACTTAAGCGAAAAGGTTACACGAAAATACTTCTGAAGCGTTATCCGCAGTTTGGTTTTCGAATTGAACATAATGGGATGGAATGGATTGTCAAATCAGTCTTGAAGCGAAGAAAATATCTGCTTGATACAATCGCATTAATGATAAACCTGCAATTTGTTAAATTCTTACAGCATGAAAACATTCAGATAGTGTTTAGTGATGATATTAAAGACGTGTTAGATGATGTAAATCACGAAAAAGGCAACGAAATTGCAGATGCAATGCTTATTATTGAGGGCAAACTTGATGTGCGACCGCTTTTACCTCTGAGCATAACGGGAATGGAGTATTTACTTCGGCTGAAGTATCAAGTTCAGGCGTATTTGATTGATTTGAAAACTGGTTCGAAGACGTGGTTCAGCGAAACACAATGGCGTAGAAACTTTCTGGCGACAACCATGGATTAACGATTATAACCACGAAAAACACGAAAAAAAGTGGAACAGGCATCCTTGCCTGTCAATGATGACAATGTTGCTAGACACAGGCAGGGATGCCTGTGCCACCATTTACTTTTCACCATCCATAGAGTTGCTGCTGTTGCCTGAGGTTCTCGAAGGCAACACACATCCCATTCATTCCCAACCTGATTGGGAATCCAGAATATTGTTGTCATTGCGAGAAAGGAGCAAAGCGACTGACGTGGCAATCTCACAGGTTTACTGATGATTCCAAAATATTGTGGTTTCGAGAACCTCAACCACCAAATAGAAAGCTCAACCGTCAGTGGGACAGGCATCCTTGCCTGTCAATGATGACAATGTTGCTAGACACAGGCAG
>CAYZQB010000121.1:0-9900 GCA_964480395.1 uncultured Planctomycetia bacterium | reverse complement strand
GAAAGTGATGCTTTTGTTGGCGCAGATGGCGGTCTTGGGTACGGCACTTTTGAGATAACGACACTTGATGGTGGGTCTGGCGGCGGTGGCGGTGCAACATATTTCGGAACAATATTCTATTTCGATGGTGGAGGTGATGCTCCGGGAGGTGGCGGCGGTGGAGGTGCAATGCAAATTATTGCTGCTGGCAACGTCGAAATCAACGGATTGATTTCAGCCAACGGCGGAAATGGCGGTGGTCATCAAAAACCAGGTGGAACAACAAAAACCTGTTTTGGGGGTGGCGGTGGCAGTGGTGGTGCTGTTAAACTTGTCAGTGCTGCAGACATAAAATTTACTGGTGGTTCTATCTCTGTTTTGGGTGGTTTTGGTGATGACGGCTTGGAAGCACCTTTTAGTGGCAGACATAGAGGAGGTTATGGAAGTTCAGGCAGAGTTCGGCTTGAAGACAGCGATGGAGCTATTGAAGGCATTGGCGGTTCAATATATCCTAAGCCATCTATGGCAATAGTCAGCAATGCTTTTACAGGTGGAACGGGTTCGGATGGTGCTTTTGCACCTGTTTCCAGTATTACACTTGATACATCGAATGGAGCTTTCAATTATACATCGGTTAACATTCCTGCAGGTGTAACTGTTAGTGCTACCGGTCAGAATCCTCTAGAAATATTTTCAACCGGCAATATAACTGTTGAGGGAACAATCGATGTTTCAGGAGAATCTGCAAATTTGCAGGATGCGGGAGTTGGTGTTGCTGGTGGATTTAGTGGTGGTCGCGGAGGAAATGGTAATAGTAATGGCAATCCTGGTCTTGGAACCGGTGGTGGAAAAGCAAATATTCTTCCATGGTATACAGGAGATTCAAGCGGTGGTGGATTTGGCACGGCTGGACAAAAAGGTAGTACTTACAATGTTTATCCGGGAGGGATAGTTTATGGAACTCCGGAGCTAACTGTACTTCAGGGGGGTTCTGGTGGTGGAAGCGGTGCTGGTTGTTTCGATGTCGGTGGTGCTTCTGGTGGGAATGGAACTGATGCAGGCGGTGGTGGCGGTGCAGGCGGTGGAGCATTAAGACTGCAGGCAGCTGGTACGATAACACTTGCAGATTATGGAAAAATATATGCTAACGGTGGAACTGGTGGACAATACGGCGGAGCATTTGCTCATCCGGGTTCGGGTGGAAGCGGTGGCGCAATTCTTATTCAAGGAGACAAGGTGCTCATTAAAGGCTTAGTGAGTGCCCGAGGTGGTGCAGGTGGTCCTGCTGCTGGAGTTATCAGCTCACATACGCATCAGGGTGATGAATGCTATATCTGGCAGGGAGCATGGGGTGGCGACGGCAGAATTCGGCTGGAAGCGATTAGAGGTAACATCGGAGCGATGCTGATTACAACAAAAGGGAAGTTTTCAACACCGGGATTCCCGAATAATCCAGAATTGCATGGCACTTGCTCGATTGCTACTGCGCCTATCAATGCAGGTTTGTTGGGACAATCGCTTTGGTATGATTCGACGATTGATGACCCTGTGTGGCAAGATGCAGTTCTGACGGGTGAATTTCTCGGGCAGGTTACGGTGTATTATGAGGGAGCTGAGGACGATGGTGCTGGCATGCCCGACCTGAACACGCTTACAGGCTGGGTGGACGACGTTTCACAACTTGGCAATCCACGATATTTGCGTTTCAAAATCGTCTTTACAATCGGCACGGACACTCCAACTCTCGACCGAATCGACCTCCCCTTCACTGATTAAACTTTTAGTTTTAAGTCTTTCATTTTTTTTAATATCTCTCTGATTCTACATAGATTTACGTCTTATAGTTGTCATTTCATCGGTCTTTTTTTTATCATGCCTCCTTTTGCATCTTTTATACTCTGCATCACAATAAATGCATCTTTATCAACAATATCTATTTCAGACCGTAGTTTTGCCAATTCTAGCCTTGTTATCAATGTATAAACAATTTCAGTTTGCTTCAAAGGTTCACCTTTTTTTGCATAACCCCTTTTACCAGAATATATAGTGCATCCTCTTCCTAATTTTTCAATTATCGCAAGTCTAATTTCTTCGCTTTTATCTGATATTATTGTTACACCGATATATTCTTCTATTCCTAATAAAATAAAATCAACGGTTTTTGATGCTGTTAAATATGTCAATATTGCATATAATGAAATTTCTATCGAAAATACATATGCTGCAACTCCAAAAATAAGAACATTAAATACAAAAATTACATCCCCAATTGTCAATGAAGTTTTCCTACTGATAAAAACAGCTAATACCTCTGTGCCATCGATAACAGAGCCACCACGTATTGCTAATCCAATACCCAATCCTAAAAAGAATCCACCAAAAGCCGCAATCAATAATTTATCATCAGTAACAATGGGAAACTGTATAAAATGGACGGAAAAACCAAGTAATATAATTGCAATGATACTTCTCAAAGCAAATTGTTTGCTGATTGTATAAATTGCTAAAACAAAAAAAGGAAGGTTTATTACAATCAATAATACTGATAAAGGTAATACGGTCAGTTTGGTTACTATAAGAGATATTCCTGTTACACCTCCATCAATAAACGAATTAGGCAGTAAAAATCCTTTTAATCCGAAACTGGCTGATAAAACACCTAATACAATCAAGAAGCTATCACGAATAATATGACTAAGTACAACTTTTTGCATTTAATACTTCCTTCTTAAATTGCTTTGAATAAAGTTTTACTTCTTTTTTTTTAATTGTTGTTTGACTTTCTCAACAATAAATTATTTTTGCGTTTCCTTGAATGCGAGATTTTTAATAGATTTTAGATTCTGTATATTGATATTTTTAATATGCATTTCTCACCTCAGGAAATCGAGTTGTGTCAATTCTACATTTGAAATCATCAAAATAAAAATGTTTTTGAAAATTGAGCAAATGTTGGCTAAAGAAGCATTAATTATAAAGTTGTGCCGAAGGAATAGCCCTTTTCGAATGCTTTGAGATTGAGGTCGACAATTTTGGGCTTAAGGTTGCGTTTCATGACTTCTGTCCATGAATCCCTTTCGAATGGCAGCTTTGGCGCAACTGCACCCAGCAGAACAACGTTTTCCGCGCGTCCATTACCAAGCTCCTGAGCAAAAACCAGCGCAGGCACAGTATAAACAGATTCGGTAAGCTGGCTAAGCTCTGCCTCAATATTCTCCGGATATGCAGGTCCGCCCATCATCACCGTCGTCGGCACAAGCTTGTGCGCATTCAGAAAAATCTTCGTAGTCTTGCTAATCATATTTGTATATCTGAGGGCTTCCATATATTCAAACGACATAATAATGTCAGCAGTATGCTCAGGAATCAACGGTGAAAACACATTGCGACCGAAACGAACATGGCTGGAAACCGCACCACCACGCTGCGCCATCCCATGAACCTCCGACTTTCGCACTTCGAAGCCGTTCACACGTGCAACTTCAATAATCAACTCGCTCGCAAGCAGCACACCCTGTCCACCGACGCCACACATCACAATATTGGTAATTTCACCCACGCTTACCTCACATCTGTTTTCTGTTGATTTTCTAAATTTTCGTGAATACATCAACAAATTTCTTGTGTAAAACGTATAAAAAACTGATTTTGTTGAATGCTATCGTAAAAATTTGTGAAAGATTAAGTATTCGAATGCTGAGAGTAGTTTATAATTAAAGAAGAAGTCAAAACTCATTTTGGAGGAAAAAATGTTCAGATATTTGTTTATTTCAACAATTATAGTCTGTCAGTTGCTTGGAAGTGCTGTTATTTCACAAGATGAACCAAAACCTGAGAAAAAGATAGAGGGGAAAAATTCTGAGACTGAAACTAAGGAAAAGCAACCGCAGACAAAACCTGCTAAATCATACGACTTAAGACCTGTATTCAACAAAGATTCAGCCTGGAGCGAGGAAGTCTCAATTAAATCTATCTTAGAATACAGCTATGGCAACAATTATTCGACAACAGTTGAAGATTCAATGACGATGAAAATGAAAGTAAAATTTATCGAATTCAAGAATAATATGCCAACCAAAATAAAGTATTACAATTGTGAAGGTAAGGGCAATGTTGTTGAGAAATATAGCGATTCAAGCGAGTACACATATGATTATACGTTAAAAAATGGTTCTGTTGAGGCGGATGTCAAAGATGATCTCAAACTGATGGATACGAAAAGCAATAATATGCATGATGACGTTCTTTTAATTCATCCGGGAAGTAATATCGCATGGTTTGATCCTCCCGTTCGAGCAGTAAAAGTTGGTGATACATGGAAGTCTAAGATATTACCGGTTAATCAAGCTGCATTCGAGAAAGATAATGAAAAATTCGAGAATATTGAAGGAAAATTCAAGCTTGATAAAGTCGGCAAAAGCAATGATATCGAAATTGCGCATATTGTCTGGGAAGGTTCTTGTAAACTGAGTACATACAAGAATGTGGGTCCTTATGATGTTAAATGGAATGTAAAAATCAAGTATGATTTGACTAATAGACGGGTGATAAGTTCTGATGGCGTTGCATCAGCAGAGATTGACAAAATGGTTAAAGGCGGATTGAAGCTTTATGTTAATAAAAAATGTATATATGTTGATAAATCAAAACCTGAAGCGGAAGACAAGCCCATTAAGCCCAAAGATGATGACGACGAATAATCTGTTAAAATAAGTTTATTATTTTCATATTAAAATTAACATAGAATTGAAATACATAAAATTTGGAGGATTTAATGAAAAATTTTGCGTTTATAATTTGTTTGTTTTTTGTTGTTTTAGTATCTGCTACAGGTGGATTTTCACAAGCTGTGGTAGAAGAAGGAAAAGATGCTGATGTTAAGGAAAAACCTGAAAAAAAAGAACAACCGCAGACAAAACCGTCAAAATCTTACGACCTGACACCAAAATTCTCCAAAGACATGAAATGGAAGGAGACAATTAAAATTTCAATGACTCAAAGTAGTGAAGATTCAAATGAGACAATAAAAATGGATTTAACTTCGAATGTAAAAATTACTGAGTTGAAAAATGACAAAGCGAGTAAGATTCAATTCAGCGATTTTAAAGGAACAATTAAAAGTGAGTCAACTTATGGTGGTGAGGAACCTTCTCGCGAAGAAACAGATGAGCTTAAAAGCAAAACGATGAAGTTCGAGTTGACAGAAGAATATCAATTAAAAAGTGATGGGAAAGTTGATTATAAAATACGTGAAATATTTATGTTCTATCCTGCAGGTAATATTCTAGGATTTATTCCTGCAAAAAAAGCTGTGAAAGTAGGTGATAGCTGGAACTCAGATAGTTTAGTTCCGTTAAATATCAAGTTAATTGAATCTGCAGAGGTTGAAAATATTGTTTTCTCTAACATGGAAAGTAAATTTAAATTCGTAAAAGTAGAAACGACAAAAAAAATCGAAATCGCTTCTATAAGCTGGAGCGGCAAATGTGATCTTGCACCTGAAGATGAAATTGAAGATTTACTGAGTATTACGTGGGAAAGGACGATTAAATTCGACCTGACTAATCGTAGAGTAATATCAACTGATGGCACTATAAGTCTTTCAATGGAAGATAGTGATCTTGGTGAATACAGTATTTCTCGCATATTGGAATATGACAAATCAGCTTCAACAAAGAAGGAAGAACCGAAGATTGAACCTAAAAACGACGATGAAGACGAATAAAATCTCTTATTAAAACAAATGCTGAATAATTACTATAAAATGTAAACAAAAAGAGCTTTGAAAATGCGGAAATTGCGAAATGTAATTGGAATGTAACCGATATTTAATTATCTTATGTTTGATTCTGTTGCTCTCAAACAATTCATAATATTGAAAGGGGTTTCCGTGAAAGACCCAACAGCATACTTAATTCTAACTGGAAATGAGATTCTAACCGGTAAAATGCAGGACACAAATGGCAAACTTGTCATCAAAAAAGCGCCTGAACTCGGTCTACGCCTAATCGGCATAACGATTTTACCTGATGACATCGATAGAATTGCGTTTTCGATAAAACGTGCTAAACAGGATTTGAATCCAACATTTATCTTCACTTCCGGCGGAATTGGACCTTCGCATGACGATGTTACGATGGCTGGTGTTGCAAAAGGACTTGACAGAGAACTTATTCGCAACAAAGAGCTTGAAGATAACCTCCGTCAGCTTTACTGCGAACGGTTCAATGAAAGTGTTCTCAAGATGGCTGATGTTCCAGAGGATTCAATTCTTATCTGGGCTGGCAAACTTGTGTTTCCAATCATTAAGACTGAGAACGTTTACAGTTTTCCTGGAGGTCCGCAGCTTTTTGCTGAAAAATTCAAAGCGATTTCAAATCGTTTTGTCGGTGGTGAAGAATACGTACAGGTAAAATTTAACATCAACCTTGAAGAAACCGAGCTTACGACGGTTTTAAATAAGTACAATATAGAATATAAGGACCTTATGGTTGGCTCATATCCGCAATACGATGAAGACAGATGGTGGACGGTTGTTACGTTCGACGGTCGCGGAAGAAGAGCACTTGAGGAAATCGTTGAGAAATTCAAGGATGAATTTACTGACCCGAAGCTAATCGAGAAAATCGAATTTTACTATGCATAATTAAGTAAAATTATCTTGACTGAGAGTAAGCATATGCGATTTGCGATGATTGTTATTACATTTTTCGTTTTTACGTTAATCTCCTGTAATAATGATAACGAGAAATTATTTTATACTGAGAAATCTACTCTTGATTTTGGTGAAATTGCAATAAACGGTTTTTCTGTGCTTGAAGTAAAAATTGTGAATAAAAGTACTGAAGACATTAGAATTACTGAATTTGCCATTGTCGGTGAAAATGCTTCTGAGTTTAGCTTTGTCAGCGGAAATGTGCCTGTAAACATCACAGCAAGTGGTGGAAATCATGAAATTAAAATTACTTTTAATCCAGTTGGAGATGTCGGCAATCGGAATGCAAAAATCGAGATTTCTGATTCAGCACATTTAATTCAACTTGATGTTAAGCTTCGAGGCAAGGCAGCTGCAAAACCTTGGATGACAGTCGATGCGCAAGCTTTGAATTTCAATGATATTCTGCTTGGACAATCGAAAACTGATGAAATATTAGTCAAAAACGATGGTATTACGCCATTAATCATTGAATCAGCAGAAATTACCGGTACAAACAAAGTTGAATTCTCCCTTTTACATGCTTTCATTAATGAACAGATAGATTTATCCGAATCTGCATTAATCCGAATTGTATGCAATCCTCGGTATATCGACAGCAAAATCGCTGAGCTTGTTCTGTATCATAATGCCCCAAATTTTGAAAATCCTTTAAGATTTCAGCTTTTAGCCACAGTAAAAAACGCAGCTCCAATATTTTTCGTTAATTCCACGAGCATCAATTTCAGTGGTGTTAAGATTAATACAAAAATTGCTAAGACCTTTGAAATTGCAAATATCGGCACAGCAGATTTGTCAATCATTTCGATGATTTTTTCAGGTTCAGGTAAGGATGCATTCCGTGTAAAATCAGGTAGAGCACCATTTATTGTTACACCAAGAAATCAGAAAGAAGTCGAGATTGAGTTTGAACCGTCGGATATTGAGATTTTCGATGCAGAATTGATTATTGCTTACAATAATGTGAAATCTCCCGCAATAATTCATCTCACTGGCACTGGAATACTGAGTAAAAACGTATTATTTGACGAAGATTGGGACGGATTAGGCAGTTTCCCTTTTAGCTGGTTGGTTACAGATGGTGGTACTGGAGGTTCGAACCTTTATAAAACGTGGTTTCTTGAGGATGGTACACATGATGAAAATCTTACTCCAGGAAGCGATAAATGTGCATCTTGTAACTCAGACCTTGCTGGCACAAGTGTTACTCTCGACGAATATCTGACTTCTCCGATGATTGATTGTTCAGCATACACATCAGGACAGATTCAGCTTGAATTTGATGGGAATTTCCAACGAAACGAGAATAACAGCTATATTGACAAAGCACGAATCGATGTTTTTGACGGAAATTCATGGCAGATTGTCGCTGAGTATTTGACGGACTGGCAGGATTTTTACGGTGGTGAGCATAAAATTTTTGATATTTCACAACATGCTCTTGGAAATTCGATCCTTAAAGTACGATTTTATTATACAGGTCAATACGACTGGTTTTTCCAGGTTGATAACGTCGAAATCGTCCATAGTCCATAAATTGTGCTTGTTCCCTCGCAAATAACAAGTGTAACGCATTTCATACATTCGTTAAACTTTGATGAATCCATAAGGAATGCACTCTATCTATGTTACAGGTGCAGTATAACAAAAGTTTCAATGAATGGTGGAACAGGCATCCCTGCCTGTTAATATTGATGCTGTGAATGTCAGGCAAGATGCCTGACCCACCAGAGATGTCGTAGAATTAATGTTACACTGCCTAGTTGAACCATGCAAAATAGGTTTTATTCTTCATTTTTTCGGTTTTCAGCGCGATTTCCTTTTTCTTTTTGCAATACAAATAGATGATATATGCTTTGCGCGATGTCGAATTCGATTTCTCCCAAACCTCGTCGATTGTGAGTTTCTTTTTTGGTTGTGGCGTATTATTATTCGTTGGGTTCGAGCCGCTTCTTGAATTATCAGGATTTTCACGAGTTGCTCTGCCATTTCTATCAACCCGTTCCTGCTTCAATATTTCGGAGTCATCAAGATCGATGCTTCTGCTTCTTGATGCACCAGGTAAATATTTTCCATATTTTTTGAGGAAATCCGCTTTTTCTTCTTCGGTCATTTCTCCGGATTTATACTTCTCATATAAATCTTTCAATTGCTGTGCAGGGTCATTTGATGTAGTTGAAGAATTCGGATTGGTCGATGATCCAGAGAGTTTAATCCTGTAAGCTTCGGCGTTTAATACAACTTTTATCGGTGAATATTTCTTTTTATCGCGTTTCTTGAAAAGTGTATTGATTAATTTTTCATCTATCGGGCTTTTCTGTCCTTCAGCAAAAATAAGCCCTTTGTTCAAATCTTCAATAATAAGCGCCTGGATGTCTTTATCCATCTGTCCATAAGCATATTGCCTCGCAGCATTGATATTGATTTCACGGTCTCTTGCTTTTTTTGAAGCAAAGTTTTTAATTGCCTTGAACCATTCTTTGGAAATAAATTCTGTTGCTTCAAGTTCCCATTCAATATTAATCTCTGAAAGTATATTTTGTAGTTCTTCATCTTTTTTAATTTCTTCGTCATTCTGCAGTTCGCTGATTCTCATGTATGCTTCACCGAGTTTTTTTCTTTTAATCATTGTCATAATATTGTTGATTGATAACCTGAATTCACTTGCAGAAATCAACTTTAAAAGTTTCACCTTCAATTCCTCACAGGTTACCGCCATTTCCGGATCCATCGATACTGCATCTTCAATGTGCTCAAGTCCTTTTTCATAAAAACCGATCTCTTTGCAATACATTGCCAGAAGATAAAAATCTTTTGCGTTAACTGGTGGATGTTTTTCGAGTATGAGTTCGTAAACTTCATCCTTTGGCATGACAATGTGTGCAGGTATCGCGATATTTCGGTAAATGTCTCGAATATGCTTTCGTTGAATCGGTTTTCGGACTTTTTCATCTTCGTCATTTAACCAATTCATCACAACTTTTGTTGAATCTTCACTTTCAATTTTTCCAACATATGAATCACCATTGAAAGTCTCAATGCGATCACCTCTGACCGTGATTGAAAAGTCATAATCAGGCATTTCAAGCCCGTATCTTTTGCGGATTTCAATTCTGTCCTTTTCTGAAAGCTGATTCCAATTGAAATTAACAGTTGCTTTGTTTTTTGTGAGTTTTATCTCAACACCTTTTTCGTTGCCGCTGATA
>CAYZQB010000120.1:0-9904 GCA_964480395.1 uncultured Planctomycetia bacterium | reverse complement strand
ACCGGAAAGACAGGCATTCATCGCTGTCAATGCTTATGTTATTGCTAGACAAAGGCAGGGATGCCTGTGCCACCATTTACACACCATCCATAGTCATTGCGAGGAGGGAGCAAAGCGACCGACGTAGCAATATCAAAGGTTCACTGATGATTCTCAAACCCACTATCTATTATCACTCATCACAAATCGTTGTTCGTCCGCAAACCTACCCGTTGTCATTCCCAACTTTATTGGGAACCAGCTTTTTCACCACGAAGGTGCTCGAAGAATCACAAAGCGATCGCTATCGCTGACAGAAAATATCCAATTCAAATCAGAATTTGTTTTCACCCGAAACCTTGCAAAGTCCCGGAGATTGCGACGGTCGTTTCACTCCCTCGCAATGATTACTGGGATGATTACAACAGTTCACTCGTAACCTTCCAGAGTCTTGCCATTCTGAGGGAATGAAATGACCGAAGAATCCAGGATAGTGGAATGAAAAATGTGGAATTTGTTTAATTAAACTATGTCTGAAAAATTCTGAATCTGAATATTTGTCCGCATTGGGAATTAAAAAAGAACATTAATCTTTGTTTTGTGTATGACAATCCTGGATTCTTCGCTACGCTCAGAATGACACAAATTGTGTATCTTAGCAAAACCTTGGAAATTCAGGTACAATCTCTACTAAATCGGTAGATTCCGGAAACATATAGTAGGGAACGTAAAGGTAAAACTAGTCGATTTTTTCGAGTTTGGTGAATTCGATGTCAGTTGGTGTTTTCCGCCCGAAAATCATAATATTCACACGAACCATGCCACGGTCGAGAATCTTTTCAATCTCACCTTCGCAGTTCTTGAAGCCACCTTCGGTAACGGTAACTCTGTCAGCAATTGAAAAAGGAACGACAACGTCAAGCTCGGTTTCGCCTGTCGCATCAATCACCGGCTCGGGTTGACGGTCAAGCATTTTATCGACATCTTCCTCGGTCATCGGCAATGGCTGCCCCTGCGGACCGACAAAATCGCCAACGCTAGGCACATCCTTGATTATGTAGTATAAATCATCGTTAAGTTTGTCATCGACCATCAAATCAAGCTCAAGAAACAGATACCCCTGATAAATCTTGCGGTCTTTCTTTTTAGGTTTTTTGCCGTCTTCATAATCAAATTCCATCTGTTTCGGGATATTTATTTCGCCAAGTAAATGTTCCAGTCCTTCTTGCCTCATTCTACGTGCAATAGACTCTTTAATCATCTCCTCTTGACCGGTTCTGATTCTCAATACGTACCAAAGCTTTGACATGCTTAACCTCTTGCGTTTAAAAAAAGACTGTTGAAAAAAGCCATGCGGTAAAATTTTACCAGAGTTTCAATACATCGCGAATCAACATGTTAATCAATACATCTGAGAAAAATAGAATTATTGATATAAATACCATAGTAACTACAACGACAATGGATGAATTAAACACGCGCTGTTTGCTGGGCCACACAACTTTCCTCAATTCATGCTCTGTTTCCAGAAGAATCTCCGATCCGCTTCTTCCATGTACCATTCGCCAGGAAAGTGTGAAAAATAACAGGAATATGCCGAATGCAACAACCGCAGCCCAAGGAATTCCCGAACCGTTTCTCTGCTCTTTTGTAACTGGGTCATAGCCATATCCTGCTTTGAGAATATATTCATCACCTTCGTTGATTATATACAATCCATCCTCAGTTTTATCGAATTTATCGATATTTCCAATGGCGTCTGTTTCGTCAGCAGCAAGTTTCACGTCGTATGGTGCATTCCTATTTTCTTCCGGCAGTTCAATACTTGGATTCGGTATTTCAGTCTGCCAGCCAATGTAAGTGTACATAATCTGGAAAGCGCTATAACTTCCCCATGCAAAAACTGCAATCAGAATAAGAAATGCCCACCAACGAGCGAGCATGCCCTGTCCCCATTTATTTCTTGGAAAAAACGATTTAACGATACTCATTGTGCAAACTTTCGGATAGTTTGTAAAACATGATAAAATACGCTATGAATCGGAAAAAGCAAGTATAAATTATTTTTGCATAACACATCAGGTATTTCTGCAGAATTATATCAAATACAATGTTTATTGTATATTTCAGCACAGATTGTATTAAAATTCACTCATGAAAATTCCAGTTTGAAAGAAAGTTTAATGAAATTTGATGTTTTAACCCTTTTTCCAGAATTAATTGATGCTTGCTCATCTCAAAGCATTTTAGGACGTGCACGGGAGAAGGATTTAATTAAGATAGCGACGCATAATTTTCGGGATTTCGCAACAGATAAACATCGGACGGTTGATGACAGACCGTATGGCGGCGGTCCAGGTATGGTGCTGAAATGTGAGCCGATTTTCGCTTGCATAGAAAATATCACCTCAAATCTCGAACAAATGCCGAAAATGATTTTGCTGACCCCGCAGGGCAGAACTTTTAATCAAAAACTTGCCCAGGAATTATCTGCTGATGAACATTTGCTCATGCTCTGCGGTCATTACGAGGGTTTTGACGAACGAATACGTGAGGGATTTGACTGGCTGGAGATTTCGATTGGTGATTATGTCATTTCCGGCGGGGAATTAGCTGCATTGGTGATAATCGATGCTGTGAGCCGTCTTCTTCCCTGTGTCCTTGGTGACGATTATTCATCCGATTTTGAAAGCTTTGAATCTGGTAATTTACTTGATTTTCCAGCTTACACGCGTCCTTTTGATTTTAGAGGAAAAAAGGTTCCGGAAATTTTACTTTCGGGAAATCACGAAAAAGTGGCGAAATGGCGTATGAAACAGAGTATTGAACGAACAGAATTACGAAGACCCGACCTGAAAACAAATGAAAATGAGATTTTGACCAAATTTATGCAACTTCCTGGTTTACAAAGAGAAAGAAAAAAACTAAAATTCCCAGCTTTTCTAAACAGTAAACAGAAAAATTCAAAGAGAAAAAATATAAATGGAGAAAACAATGGATCCGCTCATTAAAAAGACTGAAAAGACAATTCAGGATGAAATCGAACGAGCAAAAGCTGGTGAAATAAGCATTCCTGAGGAAGAAGAAGAAAAAGAAGTCAAGGATGACTCAACAAAGAAAAAGGGCAAAAAAGCGAAGAAAGCGAAAAATCCTAAGAAAAAAGGGAAATCAGGCGATGTTATCGAATATGATATTCCTCTCTACCGCGTCGGTGATGAAGTGAAAGTATTTTTCAAAATCGTCGAAGGAGACAAGGAAAGACATCAGATTTTTCAGGGAACTGTCATCGCTAAGAAACATGGCGGTATGCGAGAAACGTTTATCGTGCGCAGAATCGTCGAGGGTGAAGGCGTTGAAAGGATTTTCCCGCTATATTCACCAAAGATCTCAAGAATTGAAGTGCTTAGACGCGGACGTGTTAAACGTGCAAAGCTGTATTATCTGCGTGACAGAGTGGGTAAGGCAAGGAAAGTCAAGGAGCTTCTCGGTGACCCAGCCAAAAAGATCAAGAGATGGGAAGCTGAGCGTATTGAGGAAATAGAAGCTAATTCGAGAGTAAAAATCGAAGAATTAATCGCTGCAAAGAATGCTAAAGACGAAGTGGATGCAGCAAAACCAAAAGATGCGACGCCAGATGAAGATAAAACCACAGAATAACTGACCAATTCTGCAAATAAAAACATGTTATTTGTGGCGATAAGAAGTCTAATTTCAAGGCAGGAAGAACTTGGTTGAGTTTCTGCCTTTTTCTTTTGTACCATTCGGATATTTCTCAAAATTTGCTGGTTTTGCAAAGAAATCAACCCAATGTCATTCTGAGCGAAGCGAGTTTGCGAGCAAAGCGAAGAATCCAGGCTAGGGTGTGTTTGAAAAATAAAAAATTGTCATTCCTGCGAAAGCAGGAATCCAGTTAATTGACTTAATATCTTGGATTCTTTATTCCACTGTGTTTCATTCAGAATGACAATGTGTAGGTTCGTAAATCCTCGCTTCACTCCATTCAGAATGACATTTTTCCGTGCTTTTTGTGTGATTAGAGGTGAAAATTCTTAAGAAGTTGTTATTACCCGATTATCAACCTATTTTGCCGTGTTGCCGAAAATCAAGAGCGAGTACGCTGTCGCAAGAATCGGATTCCCTTCTTCCCAACGGGATTCATTTTCGTTAATCCAGCTTCCATTAGTATTTTGCATATTTATTATCTTGTTATTAATTTCATCACGCCAATTATGTTCCTGACCTTTTGAATCTGCGATGATATCTTCACCCATGAGCTTGAATGCTTTCGATGCTGTATAAATCAAATAAAACAAACCTGCATAAGGTTGTTCCTCGAAACCAGCATTTTTGTCAAATGTGAAATTCTCTGCTATTTTCAGCCATTCAAACGCAGCGACAATTCTCGGGTCAGTCTTAGGAATACCAGCGAAAATATAACCTTTCAATAGAGCATAAGTCATTGATGCATATGATTTTGGAATCTTAAATCCATCTTTTTCAAGATATTTCGGTTTGGCGATTCCAGGTCCATAAATTCCGCCACCATCGGCTCCATACTTGATTTTATCAACATCTTTTCGATCATCAATCCCAGCTGGGATTTCGATAGATTTTTCACCAAAATTTTGGCAATATTCGAGAAATCCTACCGCTTTTTTGAATGCATCCTTGACCTTCGGATCTTCCATCATACCCGATTCATAAAGTGCTTGCATTGCGAAGTGCGATGTTGAGAGGTTTGCAGGTGATTTGCCCGGTTTGTGATGTCCATAAATCCAACCGCCACGGTGAGCAGCAATAAATCCTTTGTCACCTTCCTTAACCACAACATCACCCTCAAATGCTGGATTTTCATCAACCTGAGCTAAAATCAAATAATCAACTCCCCTTTTTATTGCATCTTTGATTTTATCAGCATTCGCAAGGTTCGGGTCAAGGTCAATTGCTTTCTTAAATGCTAGAATAATCGTTGATGTTTCATAAACCGCCTGACCACCTTGAGGATTTTCCCATTTCCCATCTTTGCTGTTTTGTTTTGTGAGTAAAGAATCAAATGTCTCAGCAATAATCATATCCGTTGGTTTCATTGGATTTGGATCGCTCAGTAACCCTCCGACAACCAAGCCGTCAATTCCGAGATATCTCTGTTTCGAATCCTTACCCCAGCCCTTGCCGTATTGCGCTACTAGATATTCTTTGCCTTTTTCTGAGGCGATTTCAATATTTGACTTTTCTGTGGGTGTTTTTACGTCATCTTTTGTCTTTTCACCCTTTTTTTCCTTTCCAGCAACATCTTTTGTTGTAATCGGCTGATCCGACTTGCCACAGCTTAATCCTGTTAGAATGTACAAGCCGAATACAAGCACCAAAATTGCTACTGTCAAAATAATTGAAGTCCTCATGAAACCTCCTTATGAATTGATTTATATAAAGTAATATTGTTGGTTAACGTTACAAAACTAATGAAGTTCCGTCAAAATTTCATTTATTCAATATTTTTCGATATTCTTCAATTTCGTCACCATCTTCCTCCATGCCAAGCTCTTCAGCTGTATTTGGGATTGAAACTGAAGTATTCGCTTGTAGCCATTTAATCAGTTTCACAATAATATTCTTACGCAGGTTGCTTCTATCAACTTCAACCTTGTTTTTATCCATTAATTCTTCAGCTTTTATTCCGTTGTCGCCAAGTTCTTTTTTATACCTTGTGAATTCGTCCTTATAAAATTTCAATTCCTTCAACGCCAGCTTAAGTGAATCTTGGTCCTTTTTCATATTGGCTTCAAGCGTTTTGATATTATCTTCCGCCTTCTGAACCTTTTGTTTCATAGCATCTCGATTGCCTTGGTAGTAATACCCGATGAAAAAACCGAGTACAATCATGATAATCAGCAGAATTACGAGGACAATGTAGTAAAACCAATTATCGGGCATTTTAATTTCTCCTGTATCAGATTAATTCAAGTGTTTCAACATAAAACCAGCAACATCCTCAGCCAATTCCTGCCACTTTTTAAGGAAAAAATGGTCTTCATTATCAATAATAACAACTTCAGGCATGAATTCGAATTCAAATTGCTCTGTAATTTTTGATAATTCAGAAAATTCGTCGTTTTCTCCTGAGATAAACATTGTTGGAGTACTGATTTTTTTGGGTGTAATAATATTCTCGAAGAAAGTTGCTGAAGTATTGGGAAATCCAATTGCTGCAAACGCACAAACCGGAATATTCAGTAGCTGAGACATTCCGACTACAGAACCGAATGAATACCCACATGCTGCAATTTTGCTGTACCCATGCTCATTCATAAAGGCATATGCGCCAGCGAAATCGAAACCTTCGAGAATTCCACCCCCGAATTCACCTTCAGATTCACCCACACCTCGGAAGTTAAAACGAAGTACATCAAAACCAGCTTTGTAAAGACATCTACTCAAGCGGTGAAGCATTTTGAAATCCATATTGCCACCCATCTGCGGGTGTGGATGCAAAATAATTATCCCGCAATCCTGCGTTTCATCCATTGACTTCAGTATCAATTCCGCTTCAATCTGAATAGGCACTTCCTCAGGTGTTAGAAAGAATAGCTTTTTTATAAACATAAGAAATTTCCCAATAAAATGCGTCGTTAAACCTATGTAAAATATTGTATATTTATTAATGCTTTTTTTACAGAATGATTAATCTGATAGGTTGCCAGATGTTTAACGGAAATTTAATATTGTATCAGGAAGCACAAGAAATCATCAAAAAACTCAATGCTTCTGGTTTCGCTGCATACTTTGCTGGTGGTGCAGTGCGCGATATGCTCCTAAATATAATACCTTCGGATATCGATATTGCTACCAATGCAACTCCTACGGAAATCTCACAAATATTTGTGAATTCAAAACTTGTTGGAGCGGTATTCGGAGTTGTCATTGTCAAGATTCGTGAGCATAAATTCGAGGTTGCAACATTTCGGAAAGATAAAGAATATTACGATGGCAGACATCCATCAGAAGTCGAATTTACGTCCGCTGAGGAAGATGCAAAAAGGCGTGATTTCACTGTAAATAGCATGTTTTACGACCCGATTGAAAAGAAAGTTATAGATTTTGTTGGCGGACGAAAAGACCTTAAAAATGGTGTTTTACGGGCAATCGGCGATGCTGACACAAGATTTAGCGAAGATTATTTACGAATGATTCGCGCAATACGTTTTGCTTCACGACTTAGTTTCAAAATCGAGAAAAAAACATGGAATTCTATACGAAAAAACGTGCATAATGCTGCAAATATCGCTGTTGAGCGAGTGCGGGAAGAGCTTTCAACATGTCTGATGGGAAAAAATCCTGATAATGCCCTTCAACTCATGCTGGATTCAGGAATGCTGCAAATAATCCTGCCTGAAATCGCCAAAATGAAAGGCATCAAACAACCTCATGAATTTCATCCTGAAGGGGACGTGTTTGAGCACACAAAACTCATGCTAAGGCAGATGGCACAAGATTCTTATGAGCTGCAAGCAGGCAAAACCATAAAAGGCGCAACTGAAACGACTGAAACACTCGCCTGGGCTGTGCTCTTCCACGATGTTGGTAAACCCGAAACAATGAAAATCGCTGACCGAATCCGCTTCGACGGGCATGCAGCAGTTGGTGCAGATATTGCTGATAGAATCTGCTTCAGATTAAAATTCTCAAATGAAATGCGGGAAGATATCGAAAATCTTGTGCAAAATCATATGAAATTTATGGAAATCATGAACATGAAACTCAGCACACTTAAGAAATTCCTGCAAACAGAGAATTTCGATTTGCACCTTGCTTTGCACCGGCTCGATTGCATCGCAA
This sequence comes from uncultured Planctomycetia bacterium, assembly GCA_964480395.1. GTDB lineage: Bacteria > Planctomycetota > UBA8742 > SKZP01 > CAYZQB01 > CAYZQB01. The sequence continues at coordinate 2,089 of CAYZQB010000120.1, read as the reverse complement.
GCCACGGAGATTTATCAAAAATTGACTTCATTTTGGACAAAATTGACGAACTGGGTGAGGAACAAATCAAACCTGCACCAATACTAACTGGGGATGACATTATCGGGCTTGGGATAAAAAGAGGACCGAAAATTGGTGAAATCATAAAAGACCTTGAAATACAACAGCTTGAAGGTTTTATAACTTCACGCATTGAAGCGATTAATTTTGTCAAGGAAAGATATATTACCGGTAAATAATGCAGAAAAATCAACCATGACTTTCAAAGTTAATTCAAGTTCGTTTAAATAGAAAAATTTCGAGGATGATATGAAGAAATGGGTGATTTTACTCGCTATAACCAACGCAGTTACGCTGATGGCACTCAGCATTTCGCTCACCGTGATTGTAATGCGTGATTATCTCAAGGGCTACGAAAAGGCTGAAAAATCCGATAGTCAGAAGATGGCGGATGAAGGGAATAAATTGACAAATAATTATGAAAGTGCAAAACATCAAGAAAAAACTGAGAAAAACGACGACGCGAAATCTGCTAACAACTCCCAAAACCAGGAAAAACCTAAAAAAGAGATGAAAAAAGTGATAAAATACACTGCTGAGGACTACGAAAACACAGATTTTCAAGATAGATGGATCATTACAATAATTTCGTACGATATGTCTTCACCTGACAACAGCTACGCAGGCCTTAAAAGCATTCTTAATGAAGAGAAATACGTTACTGTCGGCTCGGTAGTTGAAACTAATAAGGTTGTTAGAATCACTCAAGAATATGTGATGTTCGAGAATCCAAACGGTATTTACTATGAAATCAGTGAATGGGCTGAAAGCGACACCTCTGCGGGTAAATCTGTTGATTACAGAAAATATCAAGACCCGGATAGCGGAAATATTACACCAAAATCTACAGATTTATCCAAAAATATAAAAAAAACTACAAAATCTGAATCGTTCGTCACTGAAGATGGAAATGTAATTATTGTTCCAGAGGGTGTGGACAAGGAAACGCTGATGAAGCAGCTGAAATCGAAGCAGAAAGCAAAAGCTGCTGAGGAAGCAAAAGCACTTGAGAATATTACTTCCGAACATCATTCGTTGACTCCGCAAACTGCGTATAAAATCAAGCAAAACTTGGTTGAGTACGTAAATGAAGCGGTTCTTGAGAATTATTATGATGTAAATAAGAAAAAACATGACGGGATTCAAATTGTGAATTTTGATGATGATTCGATGTATAAAAAATTCGGATTCAAGAAGAATGACATCGTTACGCACATCAATGACAACAGAACATATACAACTTTCGACCTTGATAACATCTTCAAAACAGTTGATTTTACTAAAGGTGCAGAAATACAGATTCTGCGCAACGAAAAGCCGTTAAAGCTGATTTTCGATTTCTCGATGAAGGATTTGCTGGATTTAGAACAGAAAATGGCTGATACATTTAAGGATAAGAGCGAAGATAGTAAAGAAAGTGATAAAAAATAGGATTATCACATGTTTATTTCTTAATTTTGTTTAGAACCTTGATTTCTTCGATTTTGGTTTCAGGATATTGACCGTTTTCGTCCTTCTCAAGATATTTCACCATATCCCAAACATTGTTTAGAAAAATACTCACACCAACAAGTGCTTCCATCTCAACGCCTGTTTTTGCAACTGTTTTTACCGTAACAGTAACTTCAATGTTGCTTTCGTTGATTTTGTGAGCAACTTCAATGGTGTTTAGCAGCAATTGATGGCACATCGGTATCAGCAAATGTGTTTGTTTGACAGCATTTAGAGCTGCAACCTCCGCAACCACAAGTGGATTACCTTTTTTTATCGAACCTTCGCGAATTTTAGATATTGTATCTTCTTTGAGAATAATCCGCCCGAACGCTTTTGCTTCGCGATACACGGGTTTTTTATCAGAAATATCAATCATTCCGCCCATTATGCAAAGTTCTCCTTTTAACAGCTTCTAATATCGATTCACAACCAGTAAATTCAACAAGATTCTCGTTGCGCATCAGACATGGTTTGATTTTGCCGTCAGATGTAACACGTAATTTCCCACATTTTGCACAGAATTCGCTGTGTGACG
>CAYZQB010000119.1:0-9920 GCA_964480395.1 uncultured Planctomycetia bacterium | reverse complement strand
GGCAGGGATGCCTGTGCCACCATTTACAATGTTTCCCAGGTACACACCACTTTTCTCTGTCATTATTGATGACAAGCAATGGGATGTGTGCCTGCAAAAAAGCATAACACAAGCAGTTGTATGATTGCAGTTCGTCCATATTTTGCGCTAAATCGATTTCATAGCAATCTAATCTAATTGTATAGAGATTTTTTTTGCATAACACCTGCAAAACGCTAACTATCGCTAAATTGATGCCTTGCATAAGGATGTATTTGAAAAATGCACTTATGTGTCATTTTCAACCTGATTCCCCTGATTCCTGCATCCCTATGAATAGTTTTTATTTAATTTGGTGTGAAAACAAGTCGGAATCCGATGTTTTCGCTGTGAGTGTTGTAGAAAACAGGACTTAAATCCCTGAATTTACTTATGCTTGAATCGGAAGTTGCGAAAAGTTTTAATTTTTCTCGTGGTAACTGTTCCGGGGATTCCGAGTTTACAATGAATTCTTGAATGCCAGTGTTTAATCCTTGGACGCCAAAAATGCTTGTGTCCGCAAAAAAATGTATCGGTTCTTTCGCTAATCTGAAATATTTGCTATCGTGATAACCCCAGATATAATGCCAGTTATACGGATTCATGCGTTTATATTTCTGTGTTGAAAGCAATGAATATTCGCCCTTGCCTGTGTTTTTCTCGTTCAGCCAATTCAAATATTTTAATATATCCATGTAACTTATTCCGGTAACGGGTTTTGAATCAGCAAATTTATGTACTGCAATGATTGCATTTGTTTTTTTGTCGAATTTGACGGTTAGTGTTTTATCGTCCATTCTGGGCAGAAGTTTTTCAGGTGTTGAGAATAATATTTGCGGGTTTTTACGGTCGTTGAGAAATTTCAGATATTCGCTAAATAATACTTGCGATTTTGCGATATAAAACGGCGAAATTGACTGAATTTTGTCGTTTTCTTCATTTTTCATTCCAGGTACAAAAGCAAAATCGCTTAAGAAATTCTCATCGGGAATTATAAGTTTAATATGATATTTTGCGGGTTCAGCAATCGTAAAGCCGAAAAACACTGGCTCACGCAAGAAATGAACTTTTATCCTTAGAAGATAATCGCCTTGTTGAATGGTCAACTCACTATTAAGTTTAATCTCGTTGAAAACAATTCCGCTATTATTCCAGAAATTGACAATCTCCTGAACAGTCGAGTAAATCATATCATTGCGATATTTAATATTGTTGATATCGGTTTCGTATTTGTATGGAATTGGTGTTTGTCGTGAATATATAAGATATTTCTCACTACTTTTAAACCGAAACAGTTTTAAGTTCGCTTCATGGATTTTCGCTTTGTTTGTAGTTGTTATATTGACAGTAATCTGCGATTTTGTTGATTGCTTCCTTGCTAATCGAATAAAATATTCTGACAAACTTTTTTCTGACTGAATCCTTTCCAATTGACTAACTGAACCATCAAATTTCTTACATAGATCATATAGTAGTACCCGAGACTCTGCAATTTGCTTGGAATTACTTGAGTATTCGTTGATAAATTTCGAATAATTCTGCAAATTAACGAAAAATTTGTACTGTTCACGAAGCAAAACTTCTTTTTTAAATAAAAGTTCCCAATAAAAATTAGTAGCAGGCAGTCCAAAAGCGTCAAAATTGTCAAATTTTGCTATCATTTTGTCAGTTTTGGCAATCTCATCATCAAAATTTCTAATTTTATCCATAATTTCGAAAATATCTTTTTCGTTTTGTGCGGAGATTTCCTCGTCAGTTTGAGCGGTTGCATTTAGTTTGTCAATAATTTTAGTATCGAGCCTAGTTTTCTCATAATGTTGTTTGAGAACAAAAAATACAACAAGCCCTGCGATGATTGCAGAAATTAACGACCATGCGAAAATTATCTTGTTGCGTTTCCAGAATTTACGGGATAAATCGAATACTGTGTAGGAAATCGTGCCGATCGGCTTGTTCTCAATGAACGCCTGAATTTCATCCTTAAGCTGTTTGACCGTCTGAAATCTGTTTGCTTTATGATGCGCCATCGCCTTGAGAACAACGGTTTCAAGCTCTTTTGGTATATCCTCGTTTATTTCAGTCGGGTTGCGCAATTCACCTTTTGCTACTTTGTCGATTATTTCAGGTAGAATTCCGACAAAAGGCGGGAAAAACGTGAGAATGTGATACAAAATCGCACCCAGAGAATAAATATCACTACGAGCATCAATGTTTTCGATTTCGCCAAGTGCCTGTTCAGGTGGCATAAATGCAGGAGTGCCAGCAACGGTGCCAAAACGTGTTCCGAAACGGCTTTCTTCGGTACTACTGGCTTCATTTACAGGTTTGTAGGGTGCTGCTGAATCGTGTATGATTTCTTGAGTTTCATCCTTGTGTCGAATATTTTTTGTGTTTTGAAGTTTTCGTACTGGTTTTCGAGGTTTAACAATCTTTGCTAATCCCCAATCCATTAGCAAAACTTCGCCAAATTCACCAACCATTATATTATGCGGTTTTAAGTCCCGGTGAATCACATCTTTTGAATGGGCAAATGCAACAGCATCACAGATTTTAATGAAAATCTCAAGCAAACGCTGTCTGTTAAATCCTTTGTAATGTTTGGTTTTTCTTAGATTTTCAAGGATACTGCCCAAATTCTCACCACGAACAAGTTTCATAGAGAAATAAATGTTATTGTTGTCATCAATCCCAACATCGTGCAACGGCAGGATATTCGGGTGCTCAAGCTGACCGGCAATCTGCATTTCGTTGAGTGCACGTTTGAAATTTACCGGATTTGATTTGTCAAGCTTGATGGATTTTACAGCGATAGTTCTGCCGATGTCCCTGTCAAACACCCGATAGACATGGCTCATACCACCTTGACCGATCTGATTAAGCACTGTGAATCGTTGTTTTTCATCTTCTTCCGGAATATTCTCGATTGTCTTTGTCAAACCGCTTGGTAGTCTAATGCCTTTTTCCTCCATATCGTTAAGGATTGATTTTTTCCATGGAAGTTTAATATTCGGCAGATGCATAATGCTGTGAAACTGGGAAGTAGTTTCTGCATTCGAATCTGATTGTTCATCAGTATTATCTGTATGATTATTATTCATATATCCTCAACAATATCAGATAAAATACTTTAACATCTCATAATAAGAATATCATAATTATACATGCTAAACTCAAGTTAAAGTATGAAGTAAGTGCGGATAACTTATCTCACCCTTGAGAAATTTAAAACTAATCGAATTTATAAAAAAAGTGATTTCAAAATCGATTTGAACAATTTAGTATTCAAAGTTATTAACATAATGTTATTTATGTCCAGCATCTTTGATAATTTGACAAAAAAGAGTATTAATACGTGAATATATACCTTATTTAACAAAATTTTGTTGAAATCGTTGAAATAGTATATTATATTTCAACGCTTGTTCATTTTATGAATTGGTGTTCATTTTGTGAAAATTAGTTCAAATTTTCATTTTTGCGAAACTTTGAACAATAACTTGAGTAATATTATAATAGAACTTCTATGACAACGATAAACGAACGACAAATTAAATGCCCGTTTTGTAGCAATATTTTAAATATTGTTGAAGTAACGTCATTTTCCGTTGCTGAAAAGGATTCTGACTTCTTTCCACATTATCTTGGGGCAAATCCCATGCCGATCCTTGTGGAAACGTGTCCAAACTGTAAATTTACTGAATATACTGCAAATTTTGAGGATATAATTTCTGACCGTGAACGCGAAAAAATAGGCAGAGTGTTGAAAAAAATGAAGTATAATCCAGAGATTACACCTGCAGAGAAATATAAAAATCTGGCATTATGCAACATTGCTCGCGAAAGAAGCTCTATTGAAATCGGTGATTGTTACCTTAAATCTGCATGGTGCGACAGACTTGATGAAAACAGAGAGGATGAAATTCGAGCACTAAGAAAAGCGGTAAATTATTTTGAAATTGGATTAAAATCAAACGAGATAAGTGGAACTGAAGAACTCGTTGTAAGATATTTGGCTGGAGAAATTTACAGAAGAATCGATGATAATGAAAAAGCACTTAGTTATTGGCAAGATTTACAAAATGAACTTGCCCTAATTGAGAAAAAGGATAGTTGGCTTACAAGCTGGGTAGAAGCAGGCTTGAAGAAATTGAAAGATTAATCGATACTGATGGAATTAAAGGAGATTAAGTTTATTTTTACATGGTAAAAAAACATTTGATACTTTTACCCATAATTATATAGTAATAAAAATCTCAGATTAATTTTGAGAAACGAGGGGAGAAAGAGAAAAAATGAATTCATCCAAAGTTCACCCGACTGCTATTGTTGACGCGGGTGTAATTATCGGGAAAGGTTCCATAATTGGACCTTATACGATAATTGAGAGCAATGTTGTTATTGGGGAGAGTAACAACATCGGTCCCAACGTATTCGTCGGTCAACATACAAAAATCGGGGACAACAACCAGATACACATGAATAGTGTGATTGGACACCTGCCACAGGATATTGGCTTTAGACCTGAGACCTTCTCTTATCTCAGCATTGGCAGCAACAACACGATTCGTGAAGGTTCGGTTCTCCATCGCAGTGCAAGGGAAAATGGCGTTACAATTTTAGGTGACGGAAATTTCTTGATGCATCATTCACATCTCGGACATGATGTTGAGGTTGGCAATCAAACGATACTTGGACCTAATTCGCTGCTTGCGGGTTACGTCTTCGTAGGCGACAGATGCTTTATCTCAGGCAACACGGCAGTGCATCAGTTCTGTAGAGTCGGTAGAATGGGGCTTTTGAGAGGTGTTTCTGCTGTCAGCATGGATATTCCTCCTTTTTGTATTGCCGATTGGCATAATACTCTGCGCGGCTTGAATATTGTTGGTTTGAAGAGAGCAGGTATCAGCTCGGATAATCGTGAAGAGTTGAAAGATGCATTTAAATTCTTGTTCCGCTCGGGTTATTCATTATCAGAGGCAGCGAGAAATCTTGAGAAATCAACTTCTAACACGCTTGTTCATGAATTGATAGATTTTATTAAAACGACAAAACGTGGGATTGTTTCCTGGCGACACGTCGAGGACGACACTGAGACTGAAAGTGGTGTTTGACTGCGTTCTGATCCGATCGGCATCAAGTTGATGGAGCAAAATTCAAGATAAATTGAAATATATCGAAAAAATTCAAACGGGCGTATTAAACGCCTGTTTTTTTTGTATGCAGGTTATTTAATCATTCTTCAGCTTGCGTCTGCTATATCCGAAATGTTTTTTTGACATCTCCTCAGCGAGAAATTCGATACGCGACAGATGTTCATTAATGAATTCGGTATCAAAATATTTGAACATCATGTGCATATCAGGTACAAGGAAAAATTTTTCAAACATAATGTCGGCACAATCGGGTAATGTCTTTATCATATTTATAACGGATTCTATCACGGTATTCGCGAAATTATCGATGAAATCTTTACCGAAAATGGATTCATAACCCACAGTTTCAAGAAATTCCATTATTCCGCTTTTATGCTCTTCAATGCTGATTTTTTTCATCTTTGATCGATTTGTGCTAAGAATTGTGTAAAGAAGTTCTGTCTCAGCATTGAAGACCTCGGTTATGTTATATTTTTCAGCATCAGCACGAAAATCATTAAAAACGCAGTAAAACATGTTAACTCCAGTTTTCATCTGAAAATCAATTATGCAGAATATTATTAAAACTCGGACATTCAAAGATATAACAGTGAAACGATTATTCAGGCGTCAAAGTTGCTTTGAAATCCGTTGGATAATTTTTGCTGACGGTTACTTTCGTTTCGAATTTCCTAAAACCAGTTTTTGTTACTATAAGCGTAAATGTGCCGGGGGTAAGACTTTCACGAGATGCGCGTCCAGAAGCGTTTGTCATATAAGGATTCAAGCTTCCTGAGAAATCAGAATTCATTCGACTTAGATAAAAATTTGGTTTTACAGTGTTACCTTGCAAGTCTTTGATCTCAACAAGTGCATTCGAGACACCGTTGCCATCTAGGTCAACAACTTCGATATTCAGCGTGCATCCACCTGAAAGAATTACAGTAATTTCGGTCGCCTGTTCGAGTATAACCTGAAATTGCTTAGTATTTTCCTGATATCCGGGTGCTACTGCAGTTACTGAATATCTGCCTTCCGAAAGCCCATCAAGCTTGAATTTACCTTCTTTATCTGTTGTCGGACCGAAAATCATTGTCAGAGAACGCCCGTCTGAATCTTTTACCGAAAGCTGTGCACCTGCAATCGGATTGCCTTCCTCATTTTTCACAATTCCGGTTGCCTGTAGTTGTTTAACAAGAAAAACATCCGCAAGAACCGCATCAAAATCTGCTTTTATCTCGAAATTCTCAATAAATTTCGAAGCATATCCGTTTTTCGTAAATCTTATGTGATATTTTACAGGCGCCAGATTTTTGATTTCAAATTCACCCTCACGGTTTGTATTCCCTGTTCCGCTGAACATCGCTAAAAGTTCCGTGAAATTCTGCGCATCCCTGTTCGATTCTACATCTTCGAGGAAAACCTGAACACTGCGCAAAGGTTCTCGGGTTTCAGCATCGAAAACCTTACCTTTCAACGAGCTGAGAGGGAAATCAATATCAAATACAAATTCCTTGACATCAGGTACATTTGTCGAAAATTTTGAGCTTGTCGGTATTCCAAAACCTGCCATGCTAATCACGAGTACCGAATATTTACCAGGTGAAATACCACCAATCTCGTAATGTCCGTTTTCGTTTGCTGTCCCTGTGCGAATTTGTCCTTTTGGGTCTTTCGGCGTGAAAACGACCATAGCATCTTTGAGTTTTGTCTCTTTTAGTGTTACATCTCCCGAAACTATCACACCGCCATCAATACCGAAATTTACCTCAAGGTCGTCGCCGGATTTCAAGCTGATACTCGATATTTCTTGAAATGAAAACATTTTCTGAGACACGAAAATCATGTAATTTCCGGGTATAATATTTTCAATCACATAATATCCTTCGTCATTTGTTTTTGCAGAAAGCTGTGGAGGTCCACCCATGAAATTCATCCTAGTAGACATCTGAACGGTATACCCAATGCACGCTTCACCGCGAGCATCTTTAACGAATCCATGAATTCTGGCTGATTGCGTTTCAAGGTAGAAAACTTTTTCAACATCCTTTGTTGCAGCAAAATTTATTTCTTCCTTAATTTGTGGGTAATCAGAATGAGTAACACGGACTTCACGGCTTTTTCGTGGCAAACCGGTGATTTGAAAGTTTCCATCTTTATCGGTAACTGTGGCAAATTCAGCAGAATCACTTGTCATTGTAGGATTCTTCATTTCGAATTCATTGTTACGCATTTTCACTTGTACGTAAGAAGCCAGGGAAACTCGCGCACCAGGCACCGGATTCTCGGTATCTTTTTCAAGTACTTTACCACGCAGAGTTGCGCCTTCTTCGAGTTTCACATTCACCTCTGTGAATTTACCTTTCTCAACAACAATTTTTGACACAAGTGCACGGGCATATTTGTTCGAGTACACTTCAAGCGTATAATTTCCGGGCTTCAGATTGCTGATTTCATATTTGCCATCAGGATTTTTGAAACTTTTTGACATTGTTGACAGTTTTGATGTAAATGATGTCATCGGGTCGCCATATTCATATGCTTTCACACTAAAACTCTCAGCAGGTGCTCCCTCAGGATTTGTAACGATACCGCGAATTCCACCACCAATCTTTAGTACAAAATCCTTCTGCTGACTTCCCGAAACCTCTGCCATCTCCTTTAAATTCGCATAATCCGCATGTTGAATCTCAAAGAAGAACCTTCCTTTACTTAATCCGGATATTTTGTATTCACCTTCATCGTTTGTATTGACGGGTTGATAAAAAACCTGGTCAGGCATAATCTTTATTGCCATAACCATTGCATTTGCAACTTTTTCCTCATTCTCATTCGTAACAACACCCCAAATTTCCAGACCTTTACTCAATTCAATTTCAACATGGAATATCTCAGCAATCTTTATCTTGTAACTGCCAACTTGTTTAACCGCGAATCCTTCCTTCTCAATCTGCAAAATGTACTGACCCGTTGGAATCTTGTTGAATTCAAAAGCACCCTTGTCGTCGGTTGATTCAGCAGCAATCTTCTTTGGTAGTCCCATTTCAGTATTAATTTTGTCCATTAGTTGCACCAGCGCGCCAACTGCTGGTTTTTTCTTTCCATAAGCCACACCGTCATCATCAGAATCTCTGTAAACCACATTTCCGGAAATACGCCCAAGACCTGTTAAATTCGGATTCTCTTCTTCTTTCTCATCAGGTTTTATCTCGGTTTTCTCAACGATGTCAGCATCATCTACGCTTTTATCTGTTTGCGTGTTATTTTCAATAGGGGGTAAGTCAGTTACATCATTATCATTCACATCATTGCTGATATTGCTTGAATTGTCAAAGGTTGGCATTTTTGTTTCAGGAGCATTAATACCGGTGAAATCATTCCAAAACAAAATAAATACAGCAATTAATCCAGCAAAAATCAGAAAAAATACATAAATCATATATTTGTTTCGCATGATATTCCTTTTTCAAAACAATGTGGATAAAAAGATAAAATCTCAAATCTATAATACTAATCGAATCTTGTTAATAATACAAACATGCACAAATTAAGTTTCATCTAACCAAATGAGCAAGAATAATCCAATATATCAGGATAATCATACATCGCTGATAGTATATGCGCCAAAGCTGACTCCAACCGACACGCACATAAATTCCTTAATGTTCAATCTTCCGTAACAGATACCTGCAGAAATTCCAAATGGGCGTAATGCACCCGCAAATGGGAAAAAAACGATTTCCGATAAACAATGATAATAATTCCAGGGATCACTCAGATTATGACTCGAAAAATTTATATCAATCGCAATAAATGGAAAACCGTCCATGGTTTTGATAATCGGTCCCGCCAGAAACAAAGCCCCGCTGAATGCTCGAATCCCTTGTGTCCCTTCAAGCTCCTCGCCAAAAACATATCCAAGCGAAAAACCGAGATAACCGTCATACCAGATTTCAAGAAACAGCACGTCAAAAAAGAAATTGTTTGTCCAGTAAAACTCATACTCTCCAGATTTATTGGAGCCAAGTAAAAAACCCTCATATCCAAAACCAAAATCTTCACCTGAGTGAAAAAGCACTCGTCCTCTAGCTCCAAAATCTGATAAATCACTCAAGGGATTAATTTCAACTAATGAAATTGTGTAATCACTGCCGCCATCATCATATTCGAATGGTGAATACGCAAAAGCAGGACTTGAGAGCATGAGTACAATAAATATCGGCATCACAAACAAAAACGTGTTTTTCAATTGAACCTCGAATTACTGACTCAATTATTATACATTATTTGCTGAAAAAGAGGAAAAATTATGAAAAAAGCAATTGTGCTGTTGAGTGGAGGTATTGATTCTGCAACGACGGCAGCGTATGCTATCAGCAAGAACTTTGAAATATATTGTTTGAGTTTTAATTATAGTCAGCGTCATAAGATTGAGCTTGAATGCGCAAGAAAAGTTGCTCTTGCTTTGAATGCGAAAGAGCATAAAATAATTGAGTTAAACTTGCGTAGTATTGGTGGGTCAGCACTTACCGCGGACATTGATGTACCGAAAAATAGGAATGTTGACAAAGCGACTTCGGAAATTCCGATTACATACGTCCCTGCGCGAAACCTGATTTTTCTGTCGATTGCGGGTGCATGGGCGGAGGTTTTGGGTGCATGTGATATTTTTATTGGTGTTACAGCAGTTGATTTCAGCGGGTATCCCGATTGCAGACCCGAATTTATCAACTCTTTCGAGCAAACGCTGAATCTTGGAACAAAGCAAGG
>CAYZQB010000118.1:0-9969 GCA_964480395.1 uncultured Planctomycetia bacterium | reverse complement strand
TGGTGGAGCGTAGGGGATTTGAACCCCTGACCCCTTGACTGCCAGTCAAGTGCTCTCCCGCTGAACTAACGCCCCATATCTTGTACAAAAAGCGTTTAATTGGACACAGCATATGAGAATTCTTAAATCTCAACATTCATACACCATCCAATAATTATGCCATACAACAACAAAATGTCAACAACAACTACAAAAATTGGCACAAAACTTGTTCAGAAATTATGCAGATTAAAATAATATTACACTTACATGCTGAAAAATTCGATAGAATATTATGGTGAATCAGATAAATAATTTTGAAGCTGTTTTTTTTCATTTTCCAAGTTTCAACTGCTAACCTAAAAACAGGACACAAGAGCATGACAAATATTTGAAGCAGCAGCAAACAAATGTGCAAGTTGAGAATATGTGAAAAGCAAAAAATATGCTATAATTTTTATCGTATTTACTCCAACAGTGAAACCAGTAAATTGCTAGGAACTGAGATAAATGAATCCCAAAAACAGGTTTTTGAATGCACTAATTGAACGTGGTCCTTTGGGAGCGTGCGTTATCAACATTATTCCAAGCAGTGAAGATTTCGGCAGAATTCTGTACTTCAATCCACAATTCCAGCAAATGCTTCAAAATTCCGCTGAGGATATGCAAAACTCATTCATCTGGGATTATCAACTCAAAACTCCAGAAATCAACCTCCGTTATCGCCTGAATAAAATGGCATTGGACAACAAATTTGAAAATGACATATGTATCCCATATCAACTTAAAAACGGTTCAATAATCTATTTAAAACTTCATCTTAAGCCTGATGAAACGCTCATCAAATATCAAAATCCTACAGAACTGATTATTTTCATAGAAAAGCTTGAAATTGAGCAAACAGAATATAATGAATTCGTCGAAAAGCACAAACAACTCGACAAGATAAACATCCGTTTGAAAGAAATCATCAGTGGTTTGGATGCGATAATCTCTACACTCGGGCACGAATTACAAAACTATGTTGGTGGAATTGTCATGCTTGGTAACGTTCTCACGCAAGAAATTCAGAACTGCAAGGATAGCATTATTTCAAATATCGATAAGCAAAACGATATGAATACTTCTGATTACATTGATTTCGCACATAAAACCGCAGAACAAATTATAAATATCGAAGAATTATTCAATAATATCAGAAATTCATCAAAAAAAGCTAACAACTTACTTTGTGATTTATTGCTGTATAAATCACTTCAAACCGGCAAGCATAAAATACAGCTTACATATGTTGATATTGAAGAACTTATCACAGATGTATGCAAAATTGAACAGCCAAAATACCAACAGAAAAGTATTGAACTCAAATGCAATTTCCCGAAAGAGTCCGCAGCATTCAGAGCTGACACCCAAGCTTTAACAAATGTACTTCTCAATCTTCTGTCGAATGCACGAAAATTCACTCATCCAAACGGAAAAGTCAGTATTACGGGGAAGCTTGACACTGACTGCGCTGTCTTCATTGTTAAGGATAATGGAATTGGTATTGATTCAAAGAAAATTCCTGGACTTTATGATGTTTCAACACATTCACCTATACACGGCACACTCGGCGAGGAAGGCACAGGTTTGGGTCTGCCAATATGTAACGAAATTATTAATGCCCACTCAGGTGAAATTCTTCTGGAAACAAAAGTAAATAAAGGTTCAAAATTCACAGTTCGAATCCCGCAACCGACGAAACTGTCGGAATCGCAGACTTCGGAATAACAGACTACAGAAATCAATACTGTACTTCACAAGAATACGAAACAACTGAAAATAATTTTGAATACCGCTTTTCATCCTGCGTGTTAAACTCTTTATTGTTGAGTTTCTGTTGTTTTCGGAGTTCCTGATGACTTTTACCACGGGAGCCTTTCTATTCGGTGCATTACTAGGGCTAATCCCGATAATCATCCATTTAATATACCGCAGACAATCGCGCATAGTCGAATTTCCGTCACTAATGTTTTTCAGATTTATAAGTAAAAGAGTATCTCGACGACAGAATATTAGGGAATGGATAATTTTGCTTCTTAGATTTCTGATTATTGTGTTTATTGCTGTTGCTCTTGCTAACCCGATTATTACAATGCTTGGATACATTGGTGGGTCTTCGAGTTCGGTTGTGATTTTGATTGATGACAGTTATTCTATGCAGGTTGAGATAGAAGGTGAATCGATACTCGAAAGAGCAAGAAGAAAAGCTTTTGATATTTTGATGACTCTTGATGCCGGCGATGATGCAGCTGTTATCAAATTCAGCGATATTTTGAGTAATACCGAAATACCTTCATTGACTTTCGATATTGACAGTCTGCAGGAAAAAATTCTCGAATCTGACACAAGCAACAGTTCTGCGACGTTGTATCCCGCTTATAAAAAAGCTATGAATCTTCTGTCAAAATCAACAATGCCGAACAAAGAATGCTATATAATCAGTGATTTTAGAGTGCCAGTTCTACGCGATTTTAAGAAACTTACTGAAACAAATTCTGAAATTGCTGTTTATCATGTGTCCCTTGGTGCAGCTGAGTTTCCATCCTTTGCGATTCAGAATATAGAAAAATTCGATTCACGACTTATTAAAAACTCGAAGACAAAAATTCGGGTTGATGTTGTTAATTTATCAGGTCTTGAAACGCAAATTGTTGTTGAGCTGAATGTTCAGACATCAGAAATTGAAGAAAATGAAGTAAAATATTCAGAAAATCCTGACCGACAAACAATAGTTTTCAAACTTAACGAGACCGAGAAGTCCGTATACTTTGAAATTACTGCAACAGATGAAGATGTTGTTTCGGGATACGTTCAGCTTGTCCTTCCAGATAAAAACATGCAAACCGATTTAGCAGTAGATAACAGACGGTATTTTGCTATTGAAATCAGCGATAAGGAGCCTGTTCTCGTTGTAAATGGGGAACCGAATAACATCAGTTTTGATAATGAGGTACATTATCTGCTTGCTGCACTACTGCACGGAGATTCGGATTCATACTATGAACCAGTAGAAATCCTTACTGATGACCTAAACTTCAACAATTTCACCGATTATCGCGCGATTTTCCTTTGCAATGTAGCATTACAGAACTTCTCAAATATCGAATCCGATTATACGAACTTATTGAATTACGTCGAAGAAGGCGGTATTCTCGTGATTTTTCCGGGTGACAGAATTGACGCTAAATCTTACAATGATTTCTTCAAGCGAAACACTCCAGAGAATTCCATGCTGCCAGCCGGTTTCATTGCTATTAACAACCAATATTCTCAGAATGACGAAATCACGTTAAAAAAAATCTCCACGAAAATAAACCTGCTCAAAAACCTTGATGAGCTTGATGCTTCAATTATCACGTTTACAAATTATTGGAAACTCGACGTACAGGAGCAGGATGTTGAAACTGAGAAAATCGCAGAATTAAGCAATAATGACGTTTTCCTTGCAGCAAAAACAACCGGTATAGGAAAAGTTTACCTTTTTTCAGTGCCAGCTGACCGTGAATGGAGTAATCTCCCGCCGCGCAAGCTGTTTCCTATACTTATTCACCGAATTCTCGATGTTAAAATGGACGGTTTCAATAATATATCTCCACTTGAGACTTTTGAGTACAAACTTCCGCAAAAGCTTGGAAAATCTCAGGTGCTGGTGATTTTACCTGCAAATGCTGAAAATACTGATTCAATTGCCAAAGACAGGAAGATTTACGCTGCGACCTCAGGTGGAGAAAAAAATATTGCCCGATTCCCTGTGCTTGAAAACTTCAATAAAGCAAATACAACGAAAAATCCCGGTGTTTACTTCTATAAAATAAATCCCAGCGAGTCAGCATCTAAATTCTCTGCGTT
Organism: uncultured Planctomycetia bacterium; assembly: GCA_964480395.1. Classification (GTDB taxonomy): domain Bacteria; phylum Planctomycetota; class UBA8742; order SKZP01; family CAYZQB01; genus CAYZQB01. Next base: position 6,099 of record CAYZQB010000118.1, on the reverse strand, counting down.
TTGCATAAATCCCGATTCAGTCGAAGCAGATGCGCAAATCATTCAGCCAGGAGTTCTCATTCAGGAATTTCCCAACTCTCAAATTATCTCCAAGGATACTGATATTGGTGAATTTATTCGTAAAAGACGTGAAGGATCATCAATCTGGCTTGTGTTTGCGATGCTTTGTCTGCTGGCGTTTATCTGCGAAAGCATTCTTGCCAATCATAAGCTGCCGGGTTTGAAAAACGACGAATCGAGCACAACCGTTGACAGACTCAAAGGAGAATCGCCAATTCAGCTGAAAGAAAAAGTATGAAAATTATCGCAAAGTACGTTTCAGGATTGGTTTCACTTTTTTACCCACAGCATTGTGTAATTTGTGGGCAATATCTGGAACAAAGCGATTTTGACCTTTGCAAACGATGTTGGGATGGGCTTCCGACAATCGGCAGTTCATACTGTGAAAAGTGCGGTGCATACCTCGGTCCATATACAAAACCCGCAAAAACCTGTTCCCGATGTAAAAGCGAACTCAAATATCTCAAAAAAGTCGTTGCCTTATTCAGGTATAAGGATACTGCAAAGGAATTGATACACAGACTAAAATTCGACCGTGAGCGTCATGTCGCCTACTGTTTGGCAAACATGCTTGCATCTCATCTTTCAACCGATGATTTCATAAGCAAAATCGACTTCATGATTCCTGTACCACTGCATTGGAAGCGTGAAATGCACAGAACCTTCAATCAATCGGAGATAATTTGTTCAACTCTTGCTAAAAAGCTTGGGCTTAAATATCGCACAAATATTCTCGTTCGTACAAAAGCAACACGCGAGCAATCCAAGCTTAAACATCGGGAACGATTGAATAATTTGAAAGATGCGTTTGCACTTTCACTTGTCAAAAAGCATAAAATCCGAAACAAAACAATATTGCTGGTTGATGACGTAATGACAACAGGTGCAACTATGTCCGAATGTGCGAAAGTGCTGAAAAAAGGCGGTGCCAAGAGGATTTATGGCGTGGTTGTTTGCAGGGCATAAGTTTATATAAAATGAAAATCCCTGCGCGAAGCAGGGATCAACCACGTGTATATGTACGCAAATTAATGCGGCTTGTAGGCTAATTAATATTCTGTGTTACCTTTTTCTTTCATATCTGAATTATAACAGATGCTACAACTTATGCAAGCTTTATTTAGTTTAATGTTCGGGATGTATTGCCATACCAACGAAAATCGCTGTCAATAATGTAAAAACGTACGCCTGTACAAGCGATACTACAACCTCGAAAACTATAAGGGCAACTGCACCAAGAATCGATGCTATCATGACGGGTATGCCAAGTGCCATGCCAGCGGGAATCCCTGTTTCAATCCCATAAAATGGATTAAACAGATTCATACCAACAGCGAATGTTAAAAGCACAAACAAAACGACATGCCCGCCTGTCATATTCGCCAGAAGTCGAATCGCCAATGCAAAAGGTTTTGCAATCAACCCGATAATCTCAATAAGGAAAACAAGTGGTTTTACGAATATGCTAATATCGTGTGGGACAAGCTCTTTCCAATATTTCAGTGCACCAAGCTGCCACATGCCTGAGCCGATAATAGTAATAAGCGAAATCACAGCAAGAGTTGCAGTTACACTAATATGCCCTGTCGGTGTTACACTAAGCGGTGTTAACCCGATTAAATTGCAAAAAAGAATGAAGAAAAATATGCTCCAGAAAAACGGTAAGTATTTGTTCGTAAGTTTGTCAGATTTCAGGTTCGGGTTAACAATATCATCACGAATGAAAAGCAAAATCGGCTCGACCAGTGCTTGAATTCTACCTTTACCTGGATAAAAAATCAACTTAATCAGCCATTCAATCATAAATACCGGCAATAACGGAATTACCAGATACCAGCCCATACTTCTTGGTTTTTTTGGAGTCGGTACGTTAGGGATTTCTTGAAATGTTACTGCAACGTGCCTGAACACAAAAAAAGCGAGCATAAGAGCAAGCACCATATAAATAACCGGCTTTGAGAATCCAAGTCCTCCAGCAGACCAATCCATCCAAAGCCAATTCGGCAATTTCACACCCAGAAATGTGCTTTTCTCAAGTAGATGATTTATTGGATTCCCAGATGCAAAAATGGAGAAATCTAACACTTGTTCCTCACCAATCATTAAGGTTGAAACAAAAATCGATCCTGCCACCAAAATGTTTGCTTGACAGGATCGATCATATTCAATTATTCATCTTCGAATAATTCCATACCAAGCGAAGTACCGCTTAACAGGAATTTCTCATTTATGTTATCTTCGCCGACTTTTGCGCGATACCAGAATCTTCGTTCAAAGTACATCCTATCTTGCTCTGTGAAGAATTCATCGCCAGGTCTTGTGAATCTGAGCATCATCACCCATTCTTCGTGCAGAATATGAGGTAAATATTGCTTCTTTGTCTTTTCTGAACCTGGATTAACACCGAGAACATTGTAATCAACCGAATCAAAGCCCCTTCTACGAAGTGGTCCCTTCAATCCGCTGACATATACATTCATGAAATCCCAGTCCCTATCAATGTTTTCAAAGATTGCAACGCCGTGAACGACGCCTGGCAAAAGCTCTTTATGAACTTTAATTTTCACAGTCCGGTAATCTTCTTGAACAATTTCACCCCACAAAATCGCGTTTTCTTCTTTCCCGATTGGATGCCGTTTCAGGACAATTTTGTCCCATTGACGAGTTTGAAGAACAAATTTATCAACTTCTTTCTCGTTAGCGAAGTTCTCGTCTTTGAGCTTGCGTGAGATGTATTCTATGTTTGTGCGGTCGAGAATCACTTCAGGATACTCAATCTCACCTGTGTTAGTATTCTCTGCAGCTTTATAATAAACGTCAACTTTTGCTGCATTGATTGTTGGCTTGTCATAAATTTTGTAAAGTCCGACCATTTTCTCCGCATGTTCAGATACGACCTCGTTTTCAGCAGTTTTGTATTTCACATCATTCATTGTTGGTAAATCAGTTGGATTATTTTCACCTTTTTCATATGCTTTCCAGTATGCGTCAATATAATCTTGTACAAACGTATTATAATCAATTGCTTCGTTACTCTTTGTATATGTGTTGGCGATAACATCTTCATCAGTATATCTCATATATTCGTTAGCAAATGAATAATCAGGAACTGGTTGATATGCTTTCACCCAAATAACAGGTCCGTTTAGGAAATCATTTCCAAACAATCTCTTGAATTTTTCAGGTTCATTTGCCGTTTTCGGGAAAACATTCACTCTTAAAGGTTTTCTTTCTTTTGTAGTTGGTTCAACATAATCCAAATCTATACCAAGATTATCCATCTGAGGAACAAGCTTGAGTATGCTTTTTGTCGTTTTTTCCTCATCTGAAACACCATTTAGAGTATTTTCAAGTAATCGGTTGAAACGATCCCTGCCGTCTGCGTCGAGTTCTTCATAAATCAATGCGTCATAATCACCTGATGCATCGCAGCTAAAGCCCCAGCGCCAGAATCTACTGGCAACTTCTTCTATTTTCTGAGAACCTTCGACAAATCTTCCGCGTGGCTTGGTTTCATTGTTTCCGTCAGCATCAGGAACAAGGTAATATGCATATTCGCTAAGAGTCAATCTTGGAAGTCCCACAAGGAAATCATTAAACTTGAGATATTTTCTGTTAACATCAATCCGACCATCAACCATGAGCCGATGTACAAGTTTAATATTCAATCTCGAAGCATAAGCTTCCCATTCCATCGGAGTAACACGGTCACCGGGTTTATACACTCGAAAATCAGTATAAATCGACTTACCCCAGAAATTCGTGAGCTTAACAGGTCTGCCAACACCTTCGGGATCACGACCCCATGTACCGTCAAAATATGGTTCCATTTCTGCATCAACTGTAACAATGCTGTCGCCATATGCGTTTATTCTGCCATCAGCACCGTAGAAATTGTAATCTTTGCGTTTATAACCAGTTGGTGAATCATCATCGGTGTATTCCTCGAAATCAAGGATTCTGCCGTTGACATAAAGTTTATGATCCGTAGGAATATCTTTCTGATTAATATCGATGTATTTTTTAGGATCCCAAACTGGTTTCAGTGGGAGTCGGTAATTTTTCAGAATTTTGTCGCCGTTTGTGTATCTTCTCGAACTTGCGGTTTTTACCCAGCAAATTGCTGGATGATACATCGCCTGCCAAATATATCCACTTGTTCTTATGCCGATGAGTGGTGCTTTCTGTCCAATCGCTTCGCTGAAATATATGCGTGATGGATCAATCAGTAAATCCTTAATTGTCCACTGCAGAAATTCAGGTAGCCGTGAATAAAGCTTCGTAAGCTCTGCAATGAAAGTCCGCATCGCATCTATATTTTCTACGCTGTTAAAGCTCTTGGAATTCGGTGAAAGAATTTGTTTATGCAGCGAAGTTATGCGCTCGAACTCATCAGGAATCGCGCTCAGAAGCTTATTTCTGAGGTTCGAAGTATTTATTATGTTGCTATAATGCTGAATAATTCCGCCAAGATAAATAACACTTGTAGCGATGAGTTTGTTGCCGTTAGCAGTTTCAGGCAGATCGTATTCTTCTGCATCAGGAGCTAAAACTATATCAATTTCACCAAGCGATTCCATATTCATCGCAGGTGTTTCTTTCTCTTTTAAAATATCTTCGATCGGCAGAAGATGTGCGCCATGCATGTATTTCCAGATTGTATAATCTGAGTTCAGCAAAATACCGTTCTGATAATCGGGATGTCCTGCTGGTAAAATATGTCCGTACTGATCGACAACAACGCCTTTCATATATTTTGGACGATTTTGCTCGAAAGCACGGAAAAGCGTCATATCGAAATGAAGGTCAGGCATCGAACGTGAATATGCAGGCACTTTCAGCTTTTTGCCAGCAAATTCGGATGCCTTAAATTCTGCCAATGTAGCGAATTTTGTAATAACAGGTTCAGCGTCAATTTTGCCGTCACCTGAAATGTATTTTACTTCGATACTGGTGAAATCATCTTCGTTGAACTTACCTGAATGTCCAGCTTCGAATTTCGGTATGATTGTATAGCAGTCATACCAAACTTCGCCGTCTGTCTCAACTTTGTCATAAATCGTAACTTCAGGATATTCATAATCGTCATTGACTCTAAGTTTTGTTCGCCAGTTAAGCAAATTCGTCGGTACAAACGGATTAAATCTGCGACCGAATTTATCCCAGAACCAATACGATTCTTTCTCGCAGATAAGGTCCATCAGGAATCTGTCGGGATAATTCAGGTAATTCAGAAGTTTTTCGCGCTTGAAGCTGCGTAGATATTCTTCTTCATCCTTTGTATATCCCATAAGGTCGCGGATTTCTTTACTTCCAAGGTATCTGTTTAAGAGCTCAGCCCATTTTTCGGATGGAATCTGGTTTGGCGATGATTGCAGGTCTTCAGGCGAGGTTTGTACGTTTACATCAATTGTGCCGTAAACCGCTGCCTCATCAATATTCACAAGTTTATACGTCATATACCAGTACGCTTTTGTCTCGCCGTTTGGTTCAACAACAGTAATCTGCTTGGGAATCGAGAACTCGAACATAAGCTGGTATTGGTCGATATTGACAATCAAATTCCCGATACTGTCGGGTGAAAGCGCAACATCACCGGCAGCGTCAAGCGTATGATAATCCATACTTACGGGCTTTCCTTCTTCATCGAGGAAAGTGATTGCCCGTCTGCTTTTTTTGCTTGTTCTCGTGTGATAAAACTGTCTCGGCAGGTATGATTCTGTGCCTTTTATGATAACCGGACCATCGGCATCAACTTTTTCGCCGCAGATTTTTTCGAGCAGCTCGTTGAGCGTGTACGGTTTTTCTTCTCTATACTGAGCATATGCTTGTGCTGAGATAGCGAACAGAAAAAGCATAACCAGCGATATGCGCATAAAGTATCTAGATTTCATACTGAGGAAACCTCCATTGGGGCTTAAAGGATAGGGGTTCTCTGATAATTTGAAACGGTATTGTAACTTCAAATATCAAGCATTCAATCACATTTCACCTTTTTTTGCGTTTTTTCCGTATTACACATTTTACTCATTTGCCATT
>CAYZQB010000117.1:0-10076 GCA_964480395.1 uncultured Planctomycetia bacterium | reverse complement strand
ATGGTGCTGCTTATTGGAATTGTCATCAAGAACGGAATTCTGCTTATTGACTTTATAATTAAGTTTAGGAGTGAAGGTTTAAGCAGGAAAGATGCAATTCTTCGTGCTGGTCCTCTGCGTCTACGTCCAATTCTGATGACAGCGTTTTCAACGATTGCAGGTATGATACCTCTTGCGCTTGAGCTGTCTGAAGGCTCAGAATGGCGTTCACCGATGGCATTCGTGATTATCGGCGGAATGCTGACTTCAACGCTTCTGACTTTGTTGGTCATTCCCGTTGTTTACACCATGTTCGATGATGTTGCGAATAACAGACTATTTAAATGGATTCTGAGTGTATTTGTGCCATCGGAAAATGCAAATAACATCTTCAGTAACAATGCAATGAAACAACCTGTGCAAGATTATAGTGTTCCAAAATATGAGCAGAATCACATTGAAACGACAATTCATCAGGTCAAGAAATCTGACAAAAACGAGGATTATGAGAATGAAATAATCGGGACACAAACTTCAAGCTTTGAGGAATTTCAGAAGATGAACGATGAATTATCTTCTGCACTTGATGCAACTCGACAAAACAATGAGAACTATGTACTTTTAAAACAGCTTGAGTCCGAAATATCAGAAAAACTGTCGAATATGAAGAGTGAATCATCAAAAATTGAAGCAAATTCAAGTACAGTTCTTGAAACAGATTCATTTCCTGAGATGCGGTCAGAAGAAGATTCGAGACGATTTAATGCAGTAACTCTTGCGGAATTAGAGAAAAATCGGCTTGAGATGCAGAAACAGAGCGAAATAATGAATTCAAACGAAGAGAATGTGGATGCGGATTTTCCTGATTTCGATGAAAATGATATTTTGAAACAATTTGACTTGATGCAGAAAAAGGAATCGGACAATAAACGCAATGTTACTGAAAATCAGCCAGATAAAGAAACAAAGGTTGAAGATATTAAGGCAGATGTTGGGATAAGTAACATAAATGATGTGAAATTTTATGATCCAGTAACCTCATCAAGTAAAAAAGACAAGAATGAGAAATTGTTCAAGCTTGATAATGCTGCAAAACCGAACATTATGCCTGATACTGAAATCGACATCAAAGCCGAAAAACCCGTTGAAAAAGTTAAGCCAAAACCAGTAATAAAGCCCAATCAAACTGCGAATGACGTACCGAATTTCACGAAAAAATCTTCGCAATCGGTGATTTATCCACCACCTACGGAACAAAATGACAAATCCAAACGGAATGATGGAAGTGCTGATAGTGATTCCAAAAACTAATCGGTAAATTATTGACCAATTATTTTTCTAACACAACTGGAAGTATGTTAAAAAGTATGTCTTCGATTCATAATCAAAGAATCTTAGGCTGCTTATATATTTGTGTGAAAGAATTTTATATGCGCATACTTTTTGGCTTTGGGAAATTGGTTTCGGTGTTGATTCTCATAGCAATGGGAATGCTGTTTTCGGGCTGCAGAACCACTGGCGAAGGTGTAGATTTCAATTTATCACCGATTGCAAGCTATTACAAACGACACAACGCTTCTGAAGCATATGTTAATGACATTAACCATCAAAAACTTGAAAACACAAGCGCAACAGACACTTTTTCCCTAAGCATCTCAAAAATCGTTACAGAGCAGAAAAGCAAAGGAATGTTCGGGCTGCATAACAAGATTCTCGAACAATCTCCGAATTCAGTATTTGAGAAACTTGAGATACTATATCCATTTTTCGAATATAAAAAGCAAGCTGGCGGTAAATCAGAATATGGCTTGCGACCTTTGTTCTACGTTGCCAACGATTCTGTCAAGGATACAACCAAGATTGACATCCTGTATCCGCTGGGAAGATATTACGAAGACCCGTCCGAGAACAAAATGTTTCTCTATCCGTTTTTTTATTATGATGAGTTTCGCAGCAAAGATGGGCGAGTTGACTTGGATTCATTTTTTTTTCCGCTTGTGTTTTACGGCAAAGAAAAATTCCCGAAAGCACCGGAAAAGCTTACTTCGTTGATGCACAAGGATAAAAATAATGATGGAGAAATATCATATTATGAATTTGGCGGAACGAAAACTCAATTTGATACGTTTGATTTAAATGGTAACGGTTTTATTACAGATGATGAAGCGGTTTCCGCATTAAGCAAAGAACGTGTTCTGACATATTTCGCTGTTTTTCCATTTGGCGGCAAAATCCGCGATTTTTTATTGAAGGAATGGATGGAGTTCTTTCTTTTTCCGCTTTATTATCATGCAATGGAAGGCGGTTACGAGAGTTTTTATCTGCTCTTTCCGATTTTTCATTGGGGATACGGCGACGGCAGAAATTCGTTTGCTATATTTCCGCTTTACAGCCAGGATACCCGACGTTACATTGTTGAGGACAGCGAAGGCAACCTTTCTGAAGGTCCGAAGCAGTATTCGCGTTACACTGTTCTTTGGCCCCTGATAAATTATTCGATTGATTGGTCGCTTTTCAAGAAAGCCGGCACAGACGGTAAAAAGACTTACGAATACAAGAAATACTCGGAAACGCTGTTTGTTTTTCCGTTATATGGGCATCATTTAACACAGAATAGCCAGACATATTCGGTTTTGTTCCCGTTTTTTGTTTACAGATACGATAAGCGAAAAGACCTTGAGTCCTGGGACATTTTGTATCCAATCTTTAAATATGCGAGCGGAATCGGGCATTATTGGCTCAGATTATTCCCAATATTCGAAACATATAATATTATCAGAGAGAACGGCTCGGAAGCGTCAACTCTTAAGCTCTTGGGACCGCTTATTTGGATTGAATCCGACAAAAACAAGCTTGAAGACATCGATATGACGTTCCTATTCGCATTTTTCTGGCACAAAAGGTACAAAAAGTACGATTTAACAACCGGAAAAATCAGTGCAACAAAATCGAAAACAAAGATTTGGCCATTGTTCGGCTATGATTCTGAGTATGACGGTAGTTTTCGCTTCGAAATTCTCTCACTTCTGCCGATGAGTGAAATCCCCGACCACGACAGTATCTGGGCACCGTTTTGGCGATTGTTTTTTTATGAAAACGTCCCAGCAGAGGAAATTATACGATTCAACATCATCGGACCATTAATTCGCTATGAAAAGAATCCTGACCGTACGAAATTCGACTTTTTCCCACTCATACAATATCGAAACATCAGAGGAATCGATGGCAAATCACGCGAATCAAGCTTCGATTTCTTGTTCGGGCTTGTGGGCGGTGGGAAGGATGAAATCGGCTCATATATTCGTTTATTGTGGTTTCTGAAGCTTCACACATCCAAAAATTGATACAATAATGCTTAAAACTTTCATTTATCTTGAGTTTCGATAATTGATAAAAAAAAGTGAATAAAAACTTTGATTTTATGAAAAATATTGAATAATTCTACGCTTCTAAACGATTTAATCTATAGCAAATATCACTTGAAAAAGCATCATGGAGGGTCAATGTCGGTCTCAATCATCCGCAGATTCTGGGATAAAAGATCGCTAATTTTTAAGGTTTTAATCGTTATAATGGTTATGGTACCGCTTGGCGTTTATAATCTTGTGGGTGCCTCGTTAATTGTCTTTGATGACACAGATTCTGATGCAACAACTGTTAAAACTAATGAAATTGAGGATTCCTCTAATTATTCTGAATACGAGTCCGAATTACTTAACTCCGAAACTGATTCAATTTTATTCTTTGTTGACACATATAACTAAATTTTGAATATCAGATTACACAATAACTACAATATTTAGTTGTCTATGGTCGATGACCGATGCCATGACAGTAAGGGCAGATCCCTGTACCATTGCATTTGCGACATGGATAATAAATCTGTTTCCTGCCTGCACATTCAGGACAAATCTCGCTAAGCCATCCGTTTCGACAATTTCTATTTCTACACGATATTCTGCCATCTATACAATTTGAGCAATCCTGCTTCACATAACCCGACTTACTCCCATGACCGCGGGTACAGATTGGACAGCTAATCAGTCCATTCCCGTTGCAATTGGTACAGCGTATAATTTTGAAGCCCTTACCATCGCAGTCAGGACATTTTGTACGGATTGATTTATCAAGTTCATTATTTACAGCAATCGTTCCTTTGCCGTCGCATTTTGTACATTTAACCTGAAATTCACCCTTGCCGCTGCATTTTGGGCATTTGATTTTTCCTGTTCCCATGCAATTATCGCAGCGTTCCCAACTAAATCCTATTCCGTTGCATACTGGACATTTCTCATAACCCGAACCGCCACAAATTCGGCATTTTTCCTTCACAATCCCTTTACCTGCACATGTTCGGCAAGTTGACAAAATTTTACCGGCACCTTCGCATTGAGTACATTTTCCTGTAAATCCGCAGACCGGACAAGGAAGTTTCCTTTTTATTTCCAGAATTAAATAAGGGATTTCATCGCGTCTGAACGAGCCGGGAATCAATTGCAATCTATCTAAAGCGAATTCCCGACTTTGCTTGTTTCCTGTTTTAATCTGTTCTTTCGCATTTTGATAGACAGCATCACGCCAGCTTGCATCAGCACTTTCGAATTCATCGCTAAAATCACCTTTTTTCGCCTCTTTCTTGCATATTTCGTAATATGTAATCGCTGACTCGAATTCTCGTAAATCGATACTTTTTACGGCTTTCAGCCAATTGATATTGAATCGGCATAATGCAATTTTTTTGTTTGGCATTGCAAGCCAGCTTGGTATATCCCAAATATAAATTTTCGATTCTTCATACTCGGTTATTGCTTTTTCCCAGTTTTTCTGCTGAATTAGATTTTCCGCAGCATCAATATGTTTTCTTGCTTTTTCAAAATCAGGTTTAAGCGAATATGAAACAGTAAATTTACATTTATTTTCGAGGTTGCTAATTTCAGAATTTTTGGTGTTTTCTTCCTGCAGCCAAAGAACAACAGTAAGAGTTTTCCGACCGCTTCGCAGATTGTTTTCTGTAGGGATTTGAATATCAAGCGTTCCATCATCGTTGGTAGTTATAACTTTAGAATAAGAATTAGTTTCAACCTTGAATTTGGTCGATCTCATGGATAATTTTAAATTTTTATAGGGTACAGAAATTTTGAGATTTAGACGTGAATTATCATACCCACGAACAAAACTTAATTCGTTTAGCGCAGTATATGTCAGGCGTGAAATGGATTCCGAGATAAGTGCATCAAATTCGAGTTTAATTTGTGAAATTTCTTTGACATCGTTGTATGCTAACTTACCAGCCAGGTAATAAAACACAGGGAAGTTGTTTTTAGCGTTTTCAAAGTTGAGAACCATTTCTGAAAGAAGCAGCGGAAGTTTAGCGGGTGTTTGTTTCTCATAAAAATCCTGTATTTTTCTCCAATAATTTTTAACATTCGAAAGAATATTTTTGCATTTTTGTGAAACGGTTTCTGTCGCTTTTATAATATCGAAAACACCCAGAACATATGAAACCTTTCGTCCTTCACGGTCAATACCAATGTCCCAAATATCCGTAATAGAAAAATTAGGTATTTCACTATTGGATTTCACCTGAATAACTTCGTTCAAATGCACTTCTTGGCGATAAATCCCTGCTTTTTTAATCATACTTGTTTCGATACTCATCTCGCTTGAAATTCGCGATTGAATTGTCTCGGAAAGCTGACGCAATGCATCACGTTCAGCTTTTTTGCGAGCATCCTGTTGAGTGTACGAACGACCTTCACCTAAAAATGTCATGTAAAACCCGGCGGGATATTTCATTTCACGCAGGTTTGCCCCTTGATCGCTTATGTATGCCCATTTTGGTCGCTCATCAAGATTATACTCCGAGCAACCCTGAAAAAATATGCACGTAAATACAATTGCGATTATCAAAATAATTGTATTTCCTGATTTCATCAAAATTCCTTCATAATTTCTGAATATTTATAATTTAATCTCATTTTCGTTTAAATTCCTTAAATATTAAACAATAAATTGCCAATTTATACTCTTAAACTTTTTAAACACCACACTCTAATAATCCATGTGCAAAATCTTTTAAAACACTGAAAAATCCGTATAACTCATTGAAAGCACAAGAAGAATAAAAAATATTTTTTCTACGTATCTGAAATTCATTAACAGCATCGAATATGTGATTGGATGTATTACAGCAGCACGTTAGCCGAAGAAAAGCTTGCATTGGTTGTATAATTCTAGCGGCACCCGTTTTAACTGTGAAATGGCGTCAGAAAGTTTGATAGGCACAATTTTAGTACCATGCAAAGCCATCATCGTGCCAAAATTCCCTGCTTTGGCATTCTTATATGCCTCAATCCCGAATTCTGTCGCAAGAAATCTGTCCCTTGGCGTTGGAGTTCCACCACGCTGCACATACCCAAGCACAATTGCTCTTGACTCGATTTTTGTTCTGCTTTGAATCTCCTTGGCTAAAATATGACTTATCCCGCCATATTGCTCATGTCCAAACGAATCCTTCGCCGGTGTTTCAATCGATGCCAATAATTTCTTGCTTTCTTCACCAAGCAGGTCTTCATGTTTTATACCCTCAGCGATAACAACAATCGAATACGTTTTCTCAAGATTCTGATGCCTGCGATTGATTAGCGATATAATCTCCGTAATCGTCAGCGGGTATTCAGGAATAACAATAACATCCGCACCACTCGCCATTCCCGCATAAATCGCAATCCAACCCGTATCCCTGCCCATGACTTCGAGAATCATCACCCGTGAATGTGATTCAGCAGTTGAATGAAGACGGTCAATCGCTTCTGTTGCAATGGTTACAGCGGTATCGAAGCCGAACGAGAAATCAGTGTTATTTAAATCATTATCAATCGTTTTCGGACAACCGATAATGTTCGGAAAACTCTCATCTTCCGGTAAATTGATTAAATCATTTGCAATACCAAGTGTATCTTCTCCGCCGATTGCAATCAACCCTTCAATGTTCAGAGTTTTCAACATGCTGACAGCTTTTTTGAATCCATCCGGGATATTGTGCAAATTCGTTCGAGATGTACCGAGAATTGTACCACCAAGCTGAATTATATTTGTAACGTCCTCACGTTCAAGGTTTGTGTAGCTACCGTCGATAACACCTTTCCAGCCGTTTTTAAAGCCGAATACCCGATCTCCCTGTTTATCCGCAAGTTTTACAACAGAACGTATCACTGCGTTCAATCCCGGGCAATCACCACCACCGGTAAGAATCCCAATATTCATAAATGCTCCAATGCTGAATCTGCAATCAATTATATAGAAAGAAAATATTTTGTATTATACATGATTTAAATTTATGTAAAAAGTATAAAAGTTTATATGATTTTTAGTCGGTTTTTTCTTCCTGCGCTAGTTTCTGTTTAATTTCATTTACTTCTGCATTCAACCTTTCAATTTCACTTTTATGCTTTTTGTTATCTTCATCAAGGTCGAATATTTGCAGATTTTTCTGCTCTATTTCTTTTTTCAACTCCAATATTTGAGAAGATTCCACCGACGAACTTGAACCGAATAATGCTGTTACAAAAACTGCAATTATCAGTATCAAACATATCAAAAATATTGATGCGAACTTTACCGGATTATGTCGAATGAAGAACCTGAGTTTACTTCGAAATTTGCCTAATCCGACATATTCGAGCCAGCCGGTCAGATGAAAGAAGATTGATGTGATGAGATTGGAGTTGTTGATGACAGCAAAGTCTGATTCGTAGCCATTTGACGTATCTTCGATGATTTTTGCTTTATCTTCCGAAATAATACTTGATGCTATTCGACCGCTTTTTGATCCATTCATGACTTTGCTTGTGTCGCTTTTAAGCTCTGCTCGAAGCAATTCACCGGAATAAATAATATTATTGAGTTGAGTGATAATCTCATAGCACGATGCAGGTCGCTTCTCAGCACGAACATGTAACATTCGTTCGATTATGTTAATAATCCCTTTGGGTATATCAAGATCGAGTTTACTCAGCTTCTCGCTGTTACCTGAAATAATCTTGGTTATCAATTCTGCGACTGTTGTTGCCTCATACGGAAATTTACCGCTTAGAAGATGAAAAAACGTAACACCCAGCGCGTAAATGTCTGATTGTTCGTTCAATCGTTCGCCACGCCATTGCTCAAGCGGCATGTATGCTGGTGTTCCGAGTATTTGACCGGTTGATGTCAAAACAAGACTGTCTTTCTGTAGAATCGGCTTAGCCAGTCCGAAATCCGTTATTTTCAGGATTCCTTCAGAATTTACGAGTAAATTATCCGGTTTAATATCTCGATGCAGAACACCTTTTGAATGAGCGTTTTTCAGACCTTCAAGACATTGAATCATGAGAGGAAGGGCAATATCGAGTGGTAAACTACCTTTCAGCTCGATGATTTCAGCGAGTGATGGACCATCAATGTATTCAACAATCAGGAAATGAACTCCCTGGTCCTCGCCGACATTGTAAACCCGCATAAGATTTGGATGATTGAGTTTTGCTGCCTGTCTTGCTTCGCGATAAAATCTATTGATGAAAGTTGGATCATGTTTGATTAAAGCACTATCGACGATTTTTATTGCAACGGATATTTCCAATGATTGATGTTTCGCAAGATAAACTGCACCCATGCCGCCTTCGCCTATCTTGACATTTATTTTGCAATCGCCGATTGTTCTTCCGACAAAATCAATCATTGATACCTCGAATCCCAGCAGTAAATTAGATTGTGCATTAGTATTGGTTCATACTACGTTATCATAAAAAACATCAATTACAACGTTTGCATCAATTTTCATTATTAAAATGTTAAACAATGTGAATCCTAAAAAAACATCATATTAAATATGTTATCGATTATCACAATAAAGCTGAACAAAATTCTGAAATTGAGAAACAATGAAAATTTGTTGCTATATCTAACTAAAATCCTACAATTCCCATCCTAATTATTTAGGAAATCACAATGAGTACTGATAACATCGGGAATAAACACATCGAAATGCTGTTGCATGTGAAAAATTTACTCGATGCACTAGGAGAAGATACTAACCGTGAGGGCTTGCTGAAAACCCCGGAACGTGTCATCGAAAGCTTAAATTACCTGACATCTGGATATAAATCCAATATCAAAGATATTATCGGAGATGCTATCTTCGACAGCGAGGGTCAGGAAATGATTATTATGAAGAATATTGAAATTTACTCGCTTTGCGAACATCATCTGCTGCCATTCTACGGAAAATGTCACATCGCATATCTGCCAAAAGCAAAAATCATCGGCTTAAGCAAATTGTCGCGCATTGTTGACGTTTTCACCAGAAGATTGCAGATTCAGGAGAGATTGACGCATCAAATCGCCCAAACTATCCAGGATGTGCTTAATCCACACGGCGTAGGCGTTGTAATTCAAGCGAAACATCTATGCATGATGATGAGAGGCGTCGGCAAACAGAGTTCAGACGCTATGACATCGTGCATGCTCGGAACTTTCAAGAGCGATCCGAAAACCCGCGCGGAGTTTCTCGATTTGTTGAAACCTAATCTGTAAATATAATGTCGAATGTTCATTCAAAATACAGTATTTAAAAAGTGTAAAAACTTGAAAAAATCATGATTGTAGGAATTTTACATCTGAAGTTTTTTATCCGAGGAGCGCGTTCGCTCAAGGATAAACGCAGTGTCGTTAAATCATTCATCCAGAGAATCAAAGCCAAGCACAACGTTTCAGTTGCTGAGGTTGCGAACCAGGACAACATGAAGATTGCGTCGATTGCAGTTGCGATTGTCGGCAGCGACACGAGTTTTTTACAAAAAGTGCTTGAGGATATTCGTCAGAAGGCGATTGGTTCTGTTGGCGCGGAGCTTGTGTCCGATTTAATCGATTTTTCATACGGAAATCTCGACGAAGAAGCTTTTGACTGGGAGTCCAACGATTTCCTGTAATTTCCGTATCGAATGTGTTACAAATTTTAGTAAATGAATTTTTTTAGCCACCAAGAACACTAAGGAACACAAAGAAATATAAGAAAAAAGAGTTTAACCACGAAAAAAACGAACTTGCACGAAAAGAAA
>CAYZQB010000116.1:0-10231 GCA_964480395.1 uncultured Planctomycetia bacterium | reverse complement strand
AATGACAACTCTTAGAAACGTGCCAGCACAGTACTAGCGTCATACATCCAAATTATTTATCGTTTTTCGGACGTGTCTGAGGTTTCTTCTCTTCATCAGTATCCTTGGGGTCTGACATTGTTATGAGGATGATTTTACCTTCAATCTTGATTAAAATATCACCCTTGAGCGAGAGTGTTCCCTGACGGTTTGATTTCGCGAGCAGAGCAAGTAGGAATTCGTACTCTTTTGAGCCGAAACGGATAATAACATCGGGTTTCAACTCTTTCTCGTCCTTTTTGTCCTTTATAATCTGGCTGTCAATCCACTTGTCGCCCCGCTTGAAAAAAGCGCGGTCATTTACCTGCTGAACATTGCTAATCTCAACGCGTTTCATGTTTTCATCGACGTATTCATTAGCACGATTGAGCGTGTTATCATTTCGTTGACGCTGAACATTTGTTCCCTGATTGACTCCGCCTTTGCCCGAACGTTCCTTAATTGCCCGGTCATTAAGATTCTTTTCCGCTTGTTTATTATGGGTTCTGGTTGGCTGGGAAAGGTCTGTGCCCTCATCCGCAAGGAATGAAGTATATTCTGTGATAATTCCGAACTCAATAGATATTTTCAGGATTTCGTCAGTGAGTTCTTTTAGTTCAGCTTTGAGTTTTGGGTCTTCCGAGGATGTTGAACCTGCACCAAGTGCACGAACAGCATCGATGAGAATTGCGATGCGTTTGCTTGCCCAAAGACGCGGAACAAATGAGTTTCGGGTTGTTGCAGTGTCAAGATTGAAGCTGAAACGCAGATTTTTCTTCTCACCTAGATAATTACCGATAATATTGAAAACAAGCGGTCGCTCGCTGAGGTATTTACCGAGTACAACAAGCTGGTCACCTTCGTACAGGTCAGGCATTTTCGCAGGATACACATCAAAAACTCGTTTGATGTTTGACTGTATGTCATCACCGTTCGTAATCATAAGGTTTATATCGGTCATAACAGGACCTTTGAGTCGTTTGAAAACTGCGCCGACTTTGACTTCAACATCTTCATTTGGCAGAACAAACGTTGGAACTGCACGTGTTTCATTGGAAACTTTCTCAAGAAGCGGTGCATTTACATCGTAACCCACGCCGAATGTAAAAATTCTTCTGTTATGAGGATTATTGTTCGTAGCAACTTTGCAAATATCTGCTTCATTGCAGTTGCCGACTGTTGGTTGCCCGTCAGTGAGGAACAGCACGATTGGCAGGAAACCTTCTTGTGGCTTTTGTTTCAGTGCTTCGAGCAGGGCGTCGTGGATGTTCGTGCCACTTGTTGCTGTGATGGTTTTCAAGAATTTGAATGCGGAATCCTGAGTTTCCTTGGACTTTATCACAGGTTTTTCGGAGTACAGATTTATTACATCGTTGTAAGTTATTATATTGAAAGATTCGTTGTCCTGCAGCCCTCCAATAACTTGAATTGCTGCTTCGCGAACTTGTTCAATCTTGTTTCCGCTCATGCTTCCAGAACGGTCAAGAACCAAAATCACTTCACGCTTGATTTTCTTGGTTTCGACGGTTTTCAAATCGACAGGCAAACCTGCGAGCATTAGGAAATATCCGCCCTTGATACTCGGATCGGGATATGCGAATAAACTTGCGGAAACTCCAGCTTTTTCAAGAAGATACGAAAGCATGAACGAACCTACGTTATTCTGTGATTCTTTGTCAAGAGTCACAGTTACATGTGTGTTGCTGACACGAATGATGTCAAGCTTGTGAGATGGTGAGTAAACGGTCGATAGATTACGCTTGGATTTGATAGATACGTTGATTTCCCAAGGGATTTTGTACTGCAGCGACTCCGTGCGCGGGATGAAGTAATCGATTCGGTCACCATCTGCTTTGAGCAGGTTTTCGAAGACTATTCTGATTTTTTGTGTTTGATTCGCAGCAATCGGGAAAACACTCGATTTAATCAAATTGTACCCAACAAATTCAAGAAGTCCTGGGTCTTTCATCTTCATAACAATTGATGTGTAAATTTTATCTGCTTCGACCTTCGGCAAAATCTTTACAGTCGGTTCTTTTGCTTGCCCCTCGAAGCTGAAACCCTTGAGAATTGCACCACCTGGTACAGGGATGAGAAGCTCAGACTCAACCCAACGATTGTTTGGATTATGTAACTCGAAATCAAGAGTGGTCGTTGAAACCTGCTCTATGATTGCAACGTTTGCAACGATTTTCTTTAGAGAAACTGGCTGACTTGCTGATGAAATCCTCGATGAAACATAAATTCTAGATTGCGGGACAACAAAGTTTCGAGTTTCGGGAACTTCCTGTGCTTGTAGAATTTGTGCTGAGCCAAGAAAGCATGCTGCAATTACCAACAAAACAAGAGACAGTTTCATAATATCCTCCGGGATTTTGGTTTTTTTTGCTATTCTCAAGATGTGAAGATTTAGTTTAAACGCATAACAATTACGAAAGTCTAAATGGGTCAGCTCAAGAATTTCAAATGTTTATCAAACATATGCAGTTTGTATGATGATATGGAAATACAACACAAAATATAGTGAGAAATATTCGAGCATAATCATTTACATATGATTGGTTAATCGACTTTGCAGACAATTAGAGTAACATCGTCTTGCAGTGGTAAAGGCTTAACGAAATTTTGCACTTCGTTGAATATGTTATTGATAATGTCCTTAGGATTGAGTTTTGCATAATCCTTGACGACTTCGTAAAGACGCTCTCTCGAGAATGATTTATTTGAGTAATTTCGTCCTTCCCAAACGCCATCTGTTGTGAAAACGATGATGTCACCTGAATTCAGCTTAATTGTGTTCGATTGTTCCCAGTCTATTGCTGGAAACATACCAAGCGGCGGTCCAGTTGAGTCTAGCAACTCGATTTTACCGCTACTGCGTAATAGTATCGGGGAATCATGCCCTGCACTGACGTATTTCATCTCTTTTTTTCTTGCATCTATTTTCGCAAGAAGGAATGTCATAAATCTATCCGCAGGGGTAACTTTGTATAAAAGTTCGTTCATGGATTTGAATAATAACAGCAAGTCATTGTCAATTGTGGTCTGCAACGCTTGCATTAGTGCCTTGGCATACGCCATTATCAGTGCTGAACCAACACCATGTCCAGAAACATCTCCGATAACAATGGAAATCTCAGAATCATTATTGCTTTTCTCGTAAAAATCAAAATAATCACCACCGGTTTGATCGCAGCTCCAGCTAAAACCTTCGATATTGAGGTTTTTGATCTTTGGTGCGGTTTTTGGCAGAAAATCCTGTTGAATGTTGCGGGCAATGCACATTTCATTCTCAAGTCGTTCTGCAATTAAAGTATTTTGGTATAGCAATGCATTTTCAAGAGCAATTGAAGCAAGCGATGATGCTGTCTCGATTAGATTCACATCATATTCGGTAAAAGACTGCTGATTTATTTTGTTTACTAGTATGAAAACACCAAGCATCTGCCTTTGGGTTTTCAACGGTAATGCGATAATAGACCCAATGTCGACAGATAATGAATCCACATTCAAACATTCATCGGATGTAACATCTTTTATGAGAATTGTACTTTCCTCAGCGAGAATTTTGCTAACGATATTCTCGCCATCAGCGAAATTAATATTGTTGACAACATCCCGGGTCAATCCCCATTCAACCGGAAAATCAATAGTGTCGGAATTATCATTTTTTAGACAAATCGCAGCAACTTCAGCATCGATTACCTTGATACCGATATTTGTGATGCGCGCAAGCAAAGGTTTTATGCGAAATTCGTGCATAATGTTACCCATTTCGCTTAACGCATCAAGTTGAAGTCGATAATTCTGTGCTTCTTCCTTCACATTATCGTAGAATTTTATTCGCACGAAAGCACTGCTGAATTCGAAAAGTAATTGTTCCAACAAATCCTTCATATGTCGAGTTAGATGAGTGTTATCATCCCCGATTAAGGCATATCCAAAGTCAGTATCAAGGAAACGTAGTAGGATAATGCCTGATGAATTGCGTTTTTCGTTCCAGGGAAGAGGAATTTCATCGTAAAAACTCTTTAAATCGTTGTAAATCAGATAATTGTAGGGATCAATATACGCCCAATCAAAAAAAACCGAGGGCTCCAATCCATGATCAGAATAAAGAATTTCCGATTGGTTCCATTCAGTGTTGACAATAACTAATGTTATAGGCAAATTACCGAGGATGATTTTCTTCAATTCATCGAAAATATCCAGCAAATCTTTAACATGCAACGTTGAATGAAATTTCCTGTATTTTTTCAGAAACTCAACTCTTCTAAAGATTGTTGTTTTTCGCACGTTTGTTTCTCGATTAATCCAACTGATATGAGTGAAATTTGTTTACGAACCAGCAAATAATCAATATACTGAGAAAAGGAAGCAAAATCATACAACTTTGCATACAAACTCAGTACATAGGAAAATTATCGTTAAACAATTTTCCACAATTGCCCATGTATTAGTTAGAATCGGATATTGAAAGGACAGAATATGGCAAAATACTTTTTTATTATGTGTTTATCATGCTTACTTCTATTAAGCGGATGTATTGTAACGGAAGAAAAGCTTGAAGTACGGCTTGCGGAAATGCAGCAGCAGATGAATTCGAGTTTACAGGACGACCTTAATAAGTCCAAGAAGGAAAGAGATGACGAATTCGCGAAATTTAATGGTGAAATGAAAGCAATGCGCGAAATGCTGATTCAGAAATCGAAGGACTTGGACAAAACAATTTCCGAAACGACATCGCTGGTTGACTCAAAATACAAGGAATTAGACGAGAAATATCAGAAAAATCAGGAAACAGTAAAGAAATTTGGCGTGCTTTACGATCAATTGGACAAAATCCGCAGTGAAAGCAAGAGTATTTTCAAGGTTCAAGGAGCGATACTCAAGAAAAATTGGGAAATTTTGAGTTCGCAAAGAGAACAGCTTGCAGATGAGAAAAAAGCACTTGATGAGCGGATTTCCAAGATGGACGAAATGATTATTGCGATTGAAGACGCATTGTCAGCGATAAATGAGCTTTTGGGCAAATAATCATTATTGTTTGAAAATTTCAGTGCAAATCCGCATGTAATAACAATCGACATGACCGATTGAGCTGATTTCCTTGACTTTGTCCGTTGTATCAAAATCGACAGTTCGTTGGAACGACCCGAAAACATAACGGTCGTCATTGCCGGTTCTCAGTACAGACTGAATTTGGTCGTTATACTGACTGCCAAATGAAACAACACCAACGAAATCGTTATTACAGTCGAATTCACACAGAAATGCATCCTCAAAACCGTTTGAAGTCCTGTCAGCAACACCAACTGAGGGGTCAAAATCAACTGTATGCTGGAATTTCCCGCCGATAAATATATTCCCTGAGTCGTCAACGAATAAATCCACGGCAGAATCTGAGCTAACACCACCCCAGACATTGTGATGCAAGTAAGCACCATTAAAATCAATTATCAGGTAGAAGCAATCATCGCTGTCATTTGCTGAACTTTCGATAACCGATGGATTGGCAGAATCGAAAGCAACATCTTTTTGATATGACCCACAAATGTATGAGTTTATTGAATCGTCAGTAACAATTGACGCGGGAGTTACTGTTCCACCAGCAGCACCCCAAGTATTTACCCATACAAATTGTTTATTTGTATCAAGTTTTAATACATATCCATCAGTTCCAAAACTTGTTTTATTCACAACGCCAACACCTGGGTCAAAATCAACAGTATTTTTGTAATTACCTGTCAATAAAATGTCATCAAGAGTGCTGATTGACATCGCATTGCATGTGTCAGATTCGCTTGAACCCCAGCTTGTTTCCCATTGTCGCTGCATCGTAGCTGAATATTTCAGCAGAAAACACTCTGTATTACTGTTGCCAATCAATAAATTATTAAATTGCAGCTGGTCAATGAAATTCCCGCAAATACAAATCTCATTAATGCTGTTGATTACGATTCCAGTTGGTTTCACTTCAGAAGTTGCTGTTGTTCCGCCGAATGTATCAACCTGTTCAAATTTTCCTTTTGAATTCATTTTTATTAAAAAACCGTCAACCTTTCCGGTTGGATCTATTATAGCAGCTGGAGTTTTGTTGGGATTGAAATCAACATTCTTGTTAAAATGTCCAATCAGATACACGTTCTTTTCCGAATCAACAGAAATGCCGGTTGGTGTTACATTAAATGTTGAAACCCATTTAAACTTCCCTGAACCGCTGAATTTCACAACAAACGCGTCAGCATCATTATCAACAGTCGAAACCGTATGTTTATTCGAACCAGGATCGAAATCTACCTCACCGTTGAAAATTCCAGCGATATAGATGTTATTATCAGCATCGAATATTGAATCGACTATAGTATCAAAACTAATTCCACCCCAAGCATTAATCCATTCAAAAGCACCATTAAGAGAAATTACGGTTTGAGTAGTATTATCACAACTGACTAATAATAGTAATAATACAATTAATAATATAAACCGTTTCGTTTGCATTAAAGTTCTATTTTCCATAAAATCACCTGCACCCCATATATAAACATATATTTCTTCATCATATATATATTATAATTAAACATTACAGAATTACAAATTTAATACTCTAATACTATGATTTTACTACGTAAACTCACTTAAAAACCCTTAATCTCGTTCTTTTCGGTGATCATAAACGGTCTGTCAATCCTGTTTTCATCGGCATCTGCGAGTATCAGTATTGTTTTGCATGTGCTGAACTCGATTTCTGCACTTTTATCCACTATTGCTGTAAATTCATGCACAACAACCCATTTATGATTATTGTAAGCAAGAATCTTGTATTTCGAGTCTTTTTTCAAATTTCCGTTTTTCAAAATAATTTTTACTGTTGTTTTCTTTGTGTCATCCCATTTTAAAAACTCAACCTGACCATCACTTATAATGAAGCTGTTCTCTACAGGTTCATGCTTGTTATTGTTGTAATAGTTATGATATGAATAACTCAATGACAACCAGAAATCCTTATTTGCACCAATATCTTTGGCAAGCAAAATGCCATTAGCATCGGTTTTATATCGTGCAACTCCAACCCAGTTATTGTGATTCCAAACATTGAGTAAAACATCTGTGTCTGGCTTAAGGTTTTCAAGTGTGAAATTAGCAACCTTGCCGAATTCAACAGTAACATCCTTGCGAACACCGTAACCGTTGCGAGTGTAAACTTTTGCTGCTCCCTTGTACTGATTCTGTGCACCGACAAGCTTGTTATCTTTGTAATATCCCGACCAAGCATGATTTCCGTCACCGCCAGCCCAAGCAGGTGTATAAACGTGCATCGAAGGAATCCCAATGCTCATTAAAAGTCTGTTCTCAAAGTTTGTCATCTCCTCGCATCTACCTTCGTGTGACAGCATAAGGGATAGAAAGCCCTGGTCTTCAAAAAAAACATCCTGTCTGTATTTCACAAGCATGTTATAAATAGAGGATGCATAATTTTTTGCTTCATCAAGCGTTTTCATCTTGGCAACAACAGGTGCAAGGGCGTTGTAACAACGGGCACGCCAGCTGAACATTTGTTCTTCAGAGCACCTATGCGGAAGCACATAATCTTTGAAAATCTCATCGCTCATGTTTTTACACCAAGGTAAATCCTTGCGAGCTTCCAACGCATAATACACGTTGTTGAAAAATTCGCCATCAGGCATAAAATCCGCGTCTGAATGTAGGATTGTTGCGGATTCCTCCTTGTTGAGATTGCGAAATCCCGATTCTGCCATATTTTCAAGAACGTATATTGCGAATTTCAAGTCCTCAGCATGGATGTTGAGCTTTAGTAGAGCATATTCTTTTAGAAGCTGTTGTCCTTGTTTGAATTTCAACAGAGAATCAAGCTTTTCCTTTGTTTCTATTGCAGTTCCTTCAGGTAATATTACGCTGAAAGATTCAGGCATTTTATACCCCTTAGGAATCTCTGGCAGCTTTATCTCATCAGGCATATAAAGTTTTGTTAAAGTAAATTCAACGTTCTCGTCAATCTTTGATTCTCGGATTCTAAGATTATTTTTGTATCCGAGGAAAATCTTTCCGTCATTTGGCGTAGTAACAATAATATTCGTCGGTTTAACCAAAAATCCTTCTTTTGAATAAAAAATCTTATTCCCAGGTACAGTCTTCACCATCTGTGTATCAGCATCAGAAAAATTCAGGAATTTAATAGATGAAGTTTGAACACCATCAGGAAAATACTTTTCGTTAAGGTACTGAATAATCTCATCGCTAAGCAGATTCGGGTTTTGCTTAAGAATATAATTCCGATTATCAGCAGCACCAGAACTTGCAAACATCAACACCATGAGCATCAATGTAAATAATGTGTATTTCTTCATTATTTCTCCTATGTTGTGTGATTATAATGATCATAACTCTCAGCTTTAATATCAACCTGCTGACCGTCAGCAAGCTGAATTTTATACCCAAAACTTTTTTCCATAATCTCGCCGATAAAGCTTATCTTAACCTCAAAATCCCATAAACTCAAAAGCTCTTGCATTTTTGCCTGCGGGATTGTAAACAAAAGCTCAAAATCCTCACCATCGTTAAAAGCAAGGAACCAAGGTTGTTTTCCAGTTATCATCGAGTTTTTCATTGCAAATTCAGAGATAGGCAGTTTTTTCTCATAAATCTGTGCGCCGACATTGCTCTGCTCTAAAATATGCCCCAAATCACCACTTAAACCGTCGCTAATGTCAATCATTGAACTTGCACATAACTCCGCTAAAAACTTCCCTTCTTTAACACGTGGGGTAAAATTCAGATGTTTTTTTGATGTGTATGAACCACCCAGCATGCCTGTAACAGCAATAGAATCTCCAACTTGGGCGGTTTTTCTTAGAACAGGTTCAACACCTTCTTTCATAGCACCGATTAATGTCAGTGTAAACACCATCCCTTCAACATTGGGCATAAATCCTGTTACATCTCCGCCGACAATCTGAATTTCATTATCTTTTGCATATTGAATTATCGATTTGATAATTTTTTCGCTTTTGTCCTGAAACCTTTGAGCAGACATGCTTGACGCAACAACTGCAAACAATGGCGTCCCACCCATTGCAGCAATGTCACTCATGCTGACAGCCAAAATCTTTCTGCCAACTAATTCCGCATCATCATTTTCATCAAAATGCACATTTTCAACAAGTGTATCAGTCGTTATAAGAAATTTTTGTCCCGAAATGTCAAACACTGCACAATCATCACCGATGCCATGCTGAATTAGTGGACATCGATGCTGCTCCAAGTCTGCAAGCTTTCTAATAAACTCGAATTCATTCATATTTTTTTTCTTTACAAAGCAATAATGATATATTCAATCTTATATTTTGCTAATCAGTTCGCTATAAAATTACATGAATCAAAATATTGTGAGGAAAAAATGACGAAAAAAGCATTTTTATTACCCGGACAAGGCGCACAGTTTGTTGGCATGGGCAAGGATTTGGCTGAGAATTTCAAGTCTGCGAAGGAAATTTTTGAACGCGCTAACGAAAAACTCGGTATCGACCTGGCAAAGTTTTGTTTTGAAGGACCTGATGAGGAGTTGAAGCGGACGGACGTTCAGCAGCCAGCAATATTGACCCATTCAATTGCTGCGTTTGAAGCGATGAAGGAGGTCAAAGGTGATGAATTTGCACGTGCTGAGGCAACTTGCGGCTTGAGTTTAGGTGAATATTCTGCATTGATTGTTGCTGGTGCTATGAATTTTGAAGATGGCGTGTATTTGGTCAGCAAACGCGGCGAATTCATGCAGAAAGCGTGCGATGAATATCCGTCAGGGCTTGCAAGCGTGCTAAAGCTTGTGCGTGATGAGGTTTCGGAGATTTGCACTCAGGCAGCACAGGAGACAGGCGAACATTGCGTACTTGGAAATCTTCTGGGTGAGAAAAACATCACGGTTTCAGGCGGTTTGAAGGCGTTGGAAGTTGTTGTGAAGCTTGCCAAGGAAAAGCGCGCACGTGCATTGATGCTCAAGGTTGCCGGAGCATTTCATTCGCCATACATGGAAAGCGCAAGGGCAGCACTCGCTGAGGAGATAGAAAACACAACTTTCAATACGCCGACGTTTGCTGTGATTTCAAATGTTACAGGCAAGCCAGCATCGGATGTCGCGGAGATTAAGGCGAATCTGGTGAAGCAGCTTTCACATCCGGTTTTGTGGTCGGACAGCATG
>CAYZQB010000115.1:0-10346 GCA_964480395.1 uncultured Planctomycetia bacterium | reverse complement strand
AAGTCATAAATTCTGAACCTTCACCTTCACCTTCGTCTTTTTCAATTTTCGCAAGTCCGAAATCGGTAACCAAAATGTGCCTTTTCCCAAGCATGATATTGTCTGGCTTAATATCCCTGTGAATAATTTTGTGTTTGTGCGCTTCTGAAAGTGCTTTAGCAACCTCCGAAACAATAAACAGAGAGTCACGAACCGAAATCTTCCCACGTTCGGTGATAACTTTTTTAAGGTCGATTCCGTCAACAAGCTGCATCAGCATGTAATATTCGTCGTCCATTTTCCCAACATCGTAGATTCTGACAATGTTCTCGTGGTTGAGCTTTGCTGCACTTCGAGCCTCTCTAAAAAAACGCTGTACATATTGCTTCTGCTCAGTGTATTGGCGCGACAGAATTTTCATTGCCATGTATTTGTTAAGGAATAGATGCTTTACCTTATAAATCCTTCCCATCCCGCCTTCACCGAGTTTTTCAAGTACTTTACATCCGACAAATTCACTGTTTATTAGCCGGTCAGAATCGATTTTTTTAAACTTGTCGATGATTTCGCTTTGACGTGGTTTTGAGTAACGTTTTACTGCTGGATCATCAATAAATGCAGAATAATCATCTCCCTGTTTCAATGAAATTTTGCCACTTGTAGCTTTTTTGACCACTCCTTTATCACGGAATATTAAATTCGATTCACTTCTTAATTCTTCGAGTTGTTTTGCAGTAATAAATTTAAGGTCAGCAAGGATTCGTCCAAAATTCTTCATCGGTGAAGATTTTAATTCTTCAAAGGCTTTTCCCAATTGCATCTGGGTGATTAATTGCTTGTCAAGTGCAAGGTCAACCAGAATTTTCTCCAGCGCATTCATTAACTACCTTTTTTTTTAACGTTTATAACTTATCCAAATACGATAATGCTGTCAAGGAATACTAAATTCAATATTATTGCATGAAATCGGTTAATTTATTGAATATGATAAATTTTACTTTAAATCAATATTTTACAAACGCTAGCGTGGATTTCTCGTTCATATCATTCCCTTGGAACGACATCGGGATGGATAATTATTACTTTTTACGTTTTTTCAGTGCTTCATTCTTTGCTTTCTGAAGTGCATCGAGAGGACCTGCTGGTTTTGGTGTTGTTTCTTTTAGCAGCTGTTTTTTCTCAAGCTTTTTCTTATCTGCGAGCTGTTTTCTGATTTGCATTTCTTCGTCTTTCAACGCTTTTTTCGCGTTTTTCTTGAGATCAGCAATCATACCTGATGTTTTCTCGTCTTCTGTTTTCTCCGAATATCCTGACTTCTTAAGTCGTGAAACTCGACCTTCATAAACCTTTTTTGCTTCGAGTTTTGCGGACTGCAGCAGAAGAATTTCTTCGGATTTCTCATAATCCTCTTTTTTGAAGTAATTTTTGAGGATAGGTATTTTTGATGCCAGAATCGGTAAAAATGTCGGGTTCATTTGCACTCTGCGTATGAAAATATCAAAAAACAGCAAGGAGAGAGCGATAACAGCGAAGAGAATCCATGTCGGCAGATACGAATATGTCGGCTTTGTGTCCCTGCTGAAGGGTTCATAGATTTTAGGTATGTCTTTATCGTCGAGAATGATGCTGTTATCATGGTTTCTGAGTGTATCCACGCCATATTCATATTCCGAGAGTGTTCGAGAACCTGTGGGTTGATTATTGCCGGTATCTTGAATACTCACAGCACGAAGCTGCGATTTCGCAAATTTTCCACCGCTTTGCCTAACGATTTCAATCAATTCGCGATCATTTACGCTAAAACTTCTGTATTCTACGGGATACGGCACGGATAGACCGTTCTCAAGGTAAGCCAGTTTGTTGTTTGCTGTTTTGTAGGTTGAAACAATCTGGTAAATTCCTTCCTCGAATGCATCAAACTCACCTTCAAGCTCGCCTGGACGGATCTCGCGCATTTTCAATTTGGTTGCTACAGATTTCGGAGAAATCACTTTTACATCGAGTTCACGCAAATTGACATATCTGCCGCGTGAATCGATTCGGTTTATAGTGAAAACACCTGTGCCAGAGCGATATTCCGCTCGAGAGCCAATCTGATGGGTTGTTACAACTTTTCTACTTGAAAAACTCGCCAAATCGTTGATAAATTTCGTAAAATTCAGATCAAACATCTGGTTTTTACCTATCCGTACATTCAGTGGTGTACCATTAACCCATTTGCTGCCCCATCCGTTGCTCAGAACATCCGATGTGAAACATGCCACCTTCCCTAAACCGTATTGCCAGTATGCCAGAAGCGGAAAGGTGTCTTCCTCATCGACTGCAATCGGAAGTGATGCCCCAGGTTTCAATGATGTAAGAGTAAATCCGTCAAGTTTGCCATCGGTTGTGCTTTGCCGCAGATATTTCAAGAATTCAGCTGGCTCCGTGCTGAATCCCGAAATCTTTTTGTTCTGATTATACTGCGTCTTGATACGGGCAGCTTCACGAATGAAAATCTTCGGCAGTGTATTGATACCAGACGTTTTGTTGATGAGCCAGAAACGTCCTTTTGCATCATTTGTTGGTCCTCCGACCTGGACAATTCTCTGAAGTGTTGATGTACCTGCCCCTTCAGGAAAAATACATACTCCTGAGGTCGTGATTCCAGCATCTTGATATGCAGACTGCACAAGCTTCAAGGAATTAGAACTCAGCGAAGGATCACCGTCGGAAATCACGATGCAGTGTTTCATGCCGGCATTGGAGTTCAGTAGAGCTTTGTATGCGAGTGCTATAGCGGGATCAAAGTCAGGCATGTCCTCCGGTGGTGCCTTATCAATCAGATTGACCAAAGCTTGTTTGTTGTTACCAACCTTTCTTAGTGGAAACAACCACTGAACACCGCTGGTATATGAATAAATCACGATGCCGAATTCATCACGGGCACTCATCGTCTGCATAACGGTTCTAGCGATTATCTTAGCATATTTGTTGCCTGCAGGCATTTCACAAGTGTGCATAATAATCACGAGCGCACCTGCTGGTATAATACGCTTTTCTTTTATATCCATGTCAACTGGCAACGCTTCTACAATGGGTTGGTCTTGATATCCTCCTGGAGCATATGATTTATCACCGCCAAACATAATCATTCCCACACCTGAATCGTGTATCGCAGATTTCATCGCGTTCATCTGCTCGCTTGTCCACTGTGAAGACGAAATATTCGAAAGAATCACAAGGTCATAGAATCCGAACTGTGCATGAGCGTTGCTGCTTGGCATATCAGAGATGTGTCGAATATCAAGCTGTTTCCCACCCCTTTGCAATGCTTGAATCATCTGGATATTGTCCTGCTCCTTGTCGCCATAAATCAGAAGAATTTTCGCACTGCCTTTTACAATCACAAAGTTTTTCCCAGAATTATTCTCAGGGATAACATCTTCAACTTTTTCACCTTTAAGGTCTGAAAGCACTTGAATCTGTGCGTTGTATTCGTAGAAACCGTTGTAATTCAAGACTTGAAGCGGGAGAACCGGATAGTTGTTACCGGGTTTAAGATCCACGATAAATGCTGGCATATCGTCAATTTGCTCACCATTTCGCGTTATAAGAACTTTTGCACGAACATTTGCGGTGGAATTTATCGAAAGTCGAATCTCAAACGGAGTGTCTTTTGTAATTCTCATGGGTGTTGTGAAGCGTTCGATGCGGACGTCCAGAAGCTTTTTCTCGGATTCGTGGGTAACTACGTCAACAGCGACATTCTGGTTAATTGCAAGTGATACATCCCGAAACAAATCGCCCTTGTTGGAGTTGCCGTCAGTTACGATGACAAGCCGTTTCCTGCTGTCTTCCGGAAAAAGCGTCAGCGACTGCCGAATTGCTGCCCCGATGTCGGTAATTTCCGTGTCAAGATGTTCCGGCTCAAAACCCGAAATGTTGGGATTGTTTGTTGGATATTGAAAAACCGTAGAACGACCAGCAAATAAGACAATGCCGTATAAATCCTCGGGCTTTCTATGCTGAGAACGGCTTATTTTAGTTTTAATATAATTTTTGTACCAATCGTAAGAAAGCTCTTTTGGCATAGATTCCGAGCGGTCAATGAGGAAAATAACCGTAAGTTTGTCGTGTTTTCGAACGATTCTAACACCTGAAATTGCGATAATCAGCAATGAGATTAAAAGCACGCGCAGGATTAACGATGCATAATTCTGCCAGCGGTTGATAATGTTGACCGAAAAATACCAAAGCAAAATTGAAATCGGTAAAAACAATGTCAGCCACAAGAAGTCTGCATGTTCGAACCGAAGTTTAATACTATTTTCGGTGAATTGAATTAATGAAATAAACGAAATAAAACCGACAAACACAAACGTAGTCAGGGCAACAACTTCTTTGTATTTGAATTTTCGCGGTATAAAAAATATCAGCAGACCCAAAAGCGGTGCTAATGCAAAAAACACACCTGCAAATCCCATCAATATTATGCTGATTATTCCAAACAGAATTGTTAAAATAGATATGTTTGAAAAGAAAAAAAATTGAAATGTTCTTCTTTGTTTGATTTTCAAAGCTGCTGCAAAGCCGAATGTCGCAAAAATCAGAAACAATATCGAGCAAATGTTTTGCATTTCTTCCATAGTATTCTCTAATGATAAATGAAATTTTATTCTAAAATAGTATCAAAATTTGTGTTTTATTGTAAGCATTGTATATAAATGACTGTTAACAAAGTATTTTTTAATTATTAGAGTTTGTTTTTATATGATTCTCAGTTTATTTATTATTAATCAGATGTTTTCAGGTTATCAAGAGTCAACAGCAAAGGTTTGGAGAGTGAGATAACATGGAAAAAGTTTTAATTGTCGAAGATGATGAGAGTATCCGACTTGGGCTTGAGATGAATCTGCGGAATCTTGGATACAACGTAATTTCAGCAGCAGATGGTGAAAAAGGGCTTTCATTGGCTTTGTCCAAGAATGTTGATTTGATTATTCTTGATGTAATGCTTCCGAAAATAAGCGGGTTTGAGATATGCGTGGAACTCCGCAATCGTGAAATTGTTATTCCGATTCTTATGCTAACCGCAAAAGATCAGGAAATCGATAAAATCACAGGGCTTGAGCTTGGTGCTGACGATTATATTACAAAGCCGTTTTCCGTACGTGAACTGCTTGCCAGAGTTAAAGCGATGCTCAGACGCAAACGGGCATATGAAGCGAAGACGGAAACCTTTATTTTCGGTGAATTTCAGCTTGATCTGTCAGGGCAGGTTTTGAATCGTGAAGGTGAGAAGGAAATTGAGCTTTCACAAAAAGAGTTTTTACTTCTGAAGTATTTTTTACAGAACGCCGGCAAAGTTCTCTCACGTGAGAAAATCCTCCGCGATGTCTGGGGTTACGATTATTACGGCACGGATAGAACAGTTGATAATTTTGTAAACAAACTCAGGCAGAAAATCGAGAAAGATCCAACATCACCGTTGTATCTGCTCACTCAACGAGGTGCTGGTTATAAATTTATGATTTCAGGTGAGAATTCTCGAAGAAGTCCAAAAATCATTTAAGATTTTACTCGAACTTGCATAAATGTGTTTTTTTATGTAATCCAAATGTTATACAGTATTTTTCGTTCACAATTAAAATTGGGGTTAAAATGGCAGCAGGTACACAAGCTATAGATAGTAAAAGTATTCTGATTTTCGCTAATACTGACAAGAAACTTCTCATAGATGCTGGTTTAGCCGTTGGTTTTGCCTGCCTTCTGGGGATACTGTCTCAGCTAAAGATCTATATTCCAGGAAATCCGGTTCCAATCACCGGGCAAACCCTCGGTGTCATGCTAACAGGTGCATTTTTGGGCTGGAAACGTGGCAGCATAAGCGTTCTTTTTTACATTGGACTCGGGTTTAATGGGGTTCCGTGGTTTTCGGGGGGGTCAGCAGGTGTAAACATTTTCACAGTAGGTTTTCTGCTGGGATTCGTTCCGCAGGCAGCAATTGTCGGGTATTTCGTTGAGAAATTTAAAGCACACAAAGATTCATTTGTTCTACTGCTTGTCATGCTGCTTTCATCGGTTGTTCTATATGCATTCGGAGCGGGATGGATTTATCTGGTTGCATCGCCCATTGCATCAGAATTCCTGTCTTTAACGCAAGTACTTAAAATTGCGGTTATACCGTTTATCTTAGTTGCAGGAATTAAAATTTATCTTTCAGCATTGATAGTTAACTTGTTGAAGAAATAATTCACAATCGAATGAAATCACCCCGGCATAATGTGTCGGGGTTTTTTATTGTGGAATTTGCGCAAGAAGTTATAAAAGTCATGAATATTTTGGAGGAAAACATGGAAATTACTCGAGAAAAGGCATGGGATATTCTATGTGAATACACAAAAAGTGAGTCGCTGCGCAAACACGGGCTTGGTGTTGAAGCATGCATGAAACATTTTGCGGAAAAACTCGGTGAGGACGTCGAGAAATGGCGCATCACAGGTCTTTTGCACGATTTCGATTATGAGCAGAATCCAACACTTCCCGATCATCCGCAAAAAGGTGTGGCAATCCTCAACGAAATGGGTTTTCCAGAGGACGCTCTGCAGGCAATCCTCGGACATGCAGGACTTGCAGAACGTACAACAAATCTCGCCAAATATCTGTTCGCAGTTGACGAGTTAACAGGTTTTCTGTTTGCAGTTTCATACGTTCGTCCATCAAAGTCAATTCTGGACGTGAAGGTGAAATCGGTTAAGAAAAAGCTGAAGGATAAATCTTTCGCAGCAGCGGTAAATCGTGAAGATATCAGCCAGGGAGCACAGGAGCTTGGGATTGAACTCGACCAAATTATCAGTGAATGCATTGAAGGATTGAAAAAAGAAGCAGAAGCAGTAGGTCTTTATGGCACTCCGTCAGAATAAAGGTTCAATATTATCAGTAGAGCTGACAATAAGATGTTTTTTCTACTGACAATGCATTATGTATGAGATTTAGAGTTTGTTGGGTATAAGCGGGGCAATGTCGTATATGATTTTGTCCATTTTCATTTTGGTAACACCAAGCTGAACATCAAGCTTGAAAATGGCGATAATGTTGAATTGCCCATTTCCTTCTGCTGATTTCAGAAGGTGTGAGCTTTCATTGAAGCTTTGTGTGATAATCGTCGCTTCGTTTGTGGTAATAATCGTTCGTTTGCCCTTGCCAACATGCATTTCTGTTGCCGCCTTCTGGGTGTTAAGCAGAACAGCATTTGTGAGTAAGCCGACTTTGTCCAGCATATATTTTTCGGAAAGGTTCAGCGATGAGAGCATCTTGCCAGAGGGTGCATACACTCCGACCGCCTGAAAACCGTCTATTTCCCGGAATCTTTGAAGAATGTCATCAACAGATTTATTCATAGAACACCATGTGCAATTTTATATCAATTATAAACATATATCGGTTTTAATATCCACAAATATTGCATCACAATTTTACTTGATGTAAAATTTCATTAAAAATCAATAATCTTACTTCCCACTACATATACAAAATACAAGACACTCTTACAATAATCTCAGTCAGCACAGCGATTTTTATTCTGAATACATTGGACACTTCTTCAACATATAATGTAATTATAATACTTTTAATGCCAATATCGTTATAATGATCTTTGTGTAGAAATATCGTGAAAATTGATTGCAGTCGAAAAGTACTCAAATTTAATATACTGATTTTGCAAAATGTCAACTTTATGACAATAATACAAAAATTATTTTGGAAAATAATATTATATACATAAAATTATTTGTGAATTATGTTATTATTGGTATAATCGCTCTTATGGTTTGTATAAGGCATAGATTTGTTACATTAAAATTTTTCTTAACTAATTCGCAACCTTTGTTTTATAATGATAATAAAGGATAGGACATGCTGAAACCTTTAATCATATACACTGAGAACCTGAAATATTGGGAAGGTTTGATAGAAGCAATCAAATACTTCGATGATATTAGATATCATATTGTATCGGATATCGAGGAATTATATGCTCTTGCTGAAAAGCATAACAATCCAATCTTACTATTTCTTACGAAAAGACTGATTGATCTCACAGAAGTCGGCTGGCTGTGGGGTGCATTCGGTCATCGCGTTGAAACCATTATAATCTCCCGATCTAAAATCGATGAAGATGTAAGGCAACGAGCACGCTTTTTCGGAATAATGCGGCTAATTGAAGGTGTTCCCGAGTGGGATAAACTTGCAGAAGATTTAAATCAGGTTTGTTTTTCCGCAAATTGGTTCACTGCACCACTTTCGCGCATGCCCGTTGCAAAAGCGATAAAAATGCTTAGAACCCGCAAGAAAACAAGCATGATGTTTATCAAACAAACCAGCAATACCGATATGCCGGTCTCAAAAGATGGCAAAATTCTTCCTGATCCGGATACCGGTATCAAAATGCCTGCAGGTCTCGGGAGAATTTATATTCTGAAAGGTTTCCCGTTTTTTGTTGAAACGAGCAAAGAACTGGGAATCGATGCAATCGAGATAATAACATCCTTAAAAACCGGCATTATCTGCATTTCAGAATGGTTTATATCTCCAAATACTGTCAATATAACCGATGCAATGTTGGAAGAAGTTGAGGAAATCATAGAATACAAGGCAAAACTGTATGAATCATCCGATAGCCGAAAAATCGAGCTGGATAAATTCGCCTCACAACAGTCGATTCTCGATAAAATAAGGCTCCCAAAAGAGTTTATTAATGATGTAGTCGAAGAAATCAAGTTCGCTGAACCTGTGGATGCTGCATCAGTAAACTCAACTATCGGAAATGTGCCGACATATGCGCGATATGACGTGCAAAATAGTCTGAATGACGCAAATCCGGCAATCAGCCAACCAAGCAACAATATGCCGAATGAGCCGTCCATCAATGAAATCAATTCAGCACTTGCGTTGAAAAATGCTATTAAAGAACAGAAGAAATATGGGCATCATAAGATTTCCGACAAACGAGCAAAAATCTCAAAAGCTCCAAAAATCAGCAATTTTACTAACGGAAACAAGGTAATAGATTTAGATAACATCAATTTGCAAGCACCAGCAGAAGTCCAAGATGAGGACACTAAGGTTAAAATCAGTGAAATGTTCACCGATTTCAAAGATGCTTTGAACCAAATTAATGTGTCAAACGTAAAAATCGACGACAACGACGATGATAAAAGCGATTCACTTGATGATATTTCAAGCAAACCAACAAGAAGAATCAGTGTTAATAATCCCGATTATTACTGTACGAAACTTCAGATTTCAGATGTCTTGCAGCAATCATCAAAGATAAGTCTGGATACCATACTATTGAAATTTGAAAAAGATGATTCAGTTATTGGTTCTTCGATTGTTGGTCCGACAGGTGCAATTTGGGTAAGCAAATTCGACGGAAGCATAGACGAAGTTAATATCGGACTTGTCTCAAGCGATTATATTCAATCGACAACATCGTTAATAAAAGAACTTTACGGTGATGACTCAATCGGCTGGATTGATAACAGTAACAATATTAACAAAATTACGCTTGAGTCCGACGAAGGAACTGGTTTTTTCAGAATAACGAAAGTTCGGGGTTCATATCTTTTGGTAATCACCAAAAAAGATGGTGATTTTGAAATCGTTAACAGAAAAATTACCGAAACTTTGCTCGATATTGAACACATAATAATTTAACCAAATTTTTACTGGCTGATGTAAATGCTATTGCAGGACTGCAATTATTTCATATAATCCGTCATATTCTGCAATGAGAAGCAATT
The DNA here is from genome assembly GCA_964480395.1 of uncultured Planctomycetia bacterium. Classification (GTDB taxonomy): domain Bacteria; phylum Planctomycetota; class UBA8742; order SKZP01; family CAYZQB01; genus CAYZQB01. The sequence goes on along the minus strand of CAYZQB010000115.1, from coordinate 579 downwards.
AGGAGCATAAAATGGCTAAAATTGGCAAGGTTGTTCAGGTTATCGGTCCAGTCATCGATGTTGAATTCAAGCCTGAGGATTTACCACAAATATATACCGCATTGGAAATCAATCATAAAGATGATAATTATGAGATTAAACTTACTGCTGAGGTTCAACAGCATCTCGGACGCAATCAGGTTCGTGCGGTCTCAATGAGTTCGACTGATGGCGTGATGCGAGGCATGGAAGTTGTAAACACTGAAAATGCAATCACCGTACCGGTTGGTCCAAGAACGCTTGGACGGCTTTTCAACCTGCTTGGTGAGACAATCGACGATGGTGAACAGTTGGCTGATGACACTCCCAGAATGCCGATTCACAGAGATGCACCGAAGTTGACTGAACTCAGCACGCAAACGGAGATTTTTGAGACAGGCATCAAGGTTGTGGATCTGCTCGAGCCGTATGCAAAAGGCGGAAAAACCGGACTCTTCGGCGGTGCAGGCGTCGGCAAAACCATAATTATTCAGGAACTTATTCATAATATTGCGAAAAAACACGGTGGATACTCGGTTTTCTGCGGTGTTGGCGAAAGAA
>CAYZQB010000114.1:0-10388 GCA_964480395.1 uncultured Planctomycetia bacterium | reverse complement strand
TGTCATGCCATCCCATTCTTCTTCACCATAAGGATCTTCTGGCGAAGGCTTAGACGCATCCAATTTACTTTGATTATATTTTTTAGCGCCAGTCATAAATTTATTAGATATTTCATCCAATTCTTGACGACTCAAATTTAATTTTTCTGCCATCATATTAACCAACTCTTCTATCAAATCTTTAATATGTGGATCTTCATCAACTTCAGCTGGTTCTACTCCTGATACTAATTTCTTTTTAATCTCTATATTCATTTTTGAAAACACTTCAATATTATTCTTCAAACCAAGTTCCAGACAGATTTCTACCAGCGAATCACCGAGAACCGCAATTTTCTGTGTCTGCCTTCGTTCAATCTCACAATCAATACTAATTTCCTTGATAAATTGTCTGCCGATGAAAATACCGATTAAAACGATTGCGACAATCACCCATGGCAATCCGCGTTTTCTTCTGAACATTTCTCTCCTAACAATCAATGTTTCAGCTTGCTGACAATTATCTGTGTCTGTGAGTCAGAAGTAAAGGGGGTTTCATCGAATTTCCCGTATTTTTGGACAATTTCGAATCCGTTACACACGAAAAGTCCAGCAAGTTCCTGCGGAAAGAATATACGCATTGTAAGCGTGTTAATTTCTTCGTTAATGCAACCAATAGTCTTGAACCATTTGATATGATTAATCTGCGTTGCACGGTCATATTTGTTACTTTCGGTTATTGTAACTTTCGCACCTGTATTGTCGTCCTGAAAAGAATTTACAGGAAATTTTTCCTCGCTGTCACGCACGAAATAATTCAAATCAGGATTGAAGTAGTCGATTATGAATCTTCCATCGAGTGTCAGATGCTCGCGAACACATTGAAAACACTGTTCTACGTCTTTTATCGTATATAAATGTGCAATTGAATTAAATGGTAAATAAATCAGGGAGAATTTTTTATCGAGCTTGAAATTTCGTATGTCGCCGTGAATCAACACAGGATTGGCATTAAATTCCTTTGCTTTTGCACGTGCCTGCTTGAGCATATCCGATGCGATGTCAATGCCCGTTACATCAAGCCCTTGCTCTGATGCTGGGATAAGGATTCTTCCCGTTCCACATGCCAGTTCAAGTGCTGAACCCCCGAGTTTCTTCATCCAGCGAATGTAAAATTCGATATCATCATCTTTTTCCTTGTTATGCCAATCATATTGCATGCCGTCCTTGTAGACATCATTATCATGAAGAAAATCTCCCATTTCAATCTCCAATAGGTTTTACTTTTTACACTCTGATTAGGCAAAAGGTTCAGAAAAAAGCTCAAGAGCGAAAACCCTTGAGCCTTTGATTTATCTGGTAGCAGGGGCAGGACTTGAACCTGCGACCTTCGGGTTATGAGCCCGACGAGCTGCCAGCTGCTCCACCCTGCAATAATGAATTTAGAAGGATACAACACGTGTTTGGCACTGTCAATGCTCAAAGCCCGAAATAATCGAATTCCATAAATATTTGTTTACATATCATTAAAACCAGCTTAATGCAATCATACTGAGATCAGCAAAGATTAAAGAAATTGACAGTTGCAATTTAATTTATTAATATTTTACTTTGCTGATATAATGTGTTTTTAAGTGAGAATCACTAAATGTGCTGTTTCTAGTCGAATAACGTTTTCGCTAGTCAGCTTGTATCCTAGCGGAGATCTTAATGAAGATTGAATTTTTGCACGACAAATCAGATTTCGTAAAACGGGCTTTGAGTGTAAAAGATGAGTTTGATGAAGAAATCAAGTACCCCTGGATTTTCTGGATTCCAGTTATTTTTCTTGCACTTAATGCCCTCGATTATTTTACATATGGGCTTCGAGAAACCATTTCTCAGTTTTTCCCTGAAGGTGATCCATCGTATCCGTTCGTTTTTGGGATATTGTTTGGCATCGGGTATGCAATATCTGTTTTCATGCTGTTTCTCATGCGTCGCTTCAGCATTTATTGGGTGATTATTGTAATGATTGGCGAATGGTTTTATTTCAGTGGTTTTGACCTGTTGATTTTCAAGATTATTGATGGACAAAAGATATATTATCCAATGTTTGGTTCGGGATTGGTACCGGGTTTAGATGTTTTAGAGCCGATTTTTACATTGATGGCACGGCAGCTCATAATTATTATTTCGATGTTCTTTATTTGGCGAAGATTGAATTGAATTTCGAACAATATTTATGATATTTCACATCAAACAAGAGGAGACAGTAATTTTTTCAAATTTTTCGCACATTTATACGTATATAACGTATGAAGAATAGTACCGAGGGGACAACATGGGAAAATACTGCGAGAAATATCAAAAATTGTTTTACTTGGGAGTAGGAAGCGATCTTCCATCAGAGATTCAAATCGATTTTGAGAAGCATTTGCAAGGATGCAAAGAGTGTCGAGACAAATTCGAAAATTTAATCAGGATTCACAAGGTTTTCAAGCAGACTCAACAAAATCTGTCAAAACTTGAATCTTGCAGCAATCTTGAATCAGTGCGCAAAATTAATTTCAGAAAAATGAAATCGAAAATGCAATTAAGCAGGAATTTGCATCGTGCATATATTCTACGTCCGTTGGTTGCATCACTCGTCATTCTCGCAATATCGTTATTTATACTATTTTTTGCAAATAACAAGCGATCGGATGGAAATTCTAATCCCATGATAAATTCGCCGTCAGCAAAAATGATAAATCATGACAGAATCAGCGAATCTGTGTCTAAAAATGGTGATATTACTGAAATATACAAAAAAAATGATATTGATTCGAATTTTTACGAATTAACAATGAAATATTCAGGTACTAACTTGGGTCATTATCTACAAGGGTCGTGTATGAGGAATATTTCCTCATCATCATACGTTAATACAACTAATGATGTCGAAGTTGAGTTGGATTCGGAAGAAAGCAAACGACCGGTTGGTCTGAAGCCGATGAAAACGAAGGTCGAATGCAACTTAAATGACAAGAATTCTGAAGAATTTGATTTTTAATTGAAGATTTTAGATTGAGTAAAACGACATTGAATAAGGTTTTAATTAAAAAACATTAAACTGAACCATCAAAATCACCCTCCCATAGTAAGGGGGCTTCTAACGGAGCTCCCTTTTTTCTTGATGGTTCAGCTTAATGAACACGAAATTTCTTATATATTATCAAAAAGCTTATTTAAGAAAATCACTTTTTCTTTTTTTTGTAAGAAAAGCATCACCATTTCAATATCATATAATTACAGAACCATTACATTGAGATTGTTCGATAAATATTTTTTTTCTCAATGAAATATACGTGGAAATTACTGAAGTATTTGAATGAATTTATCATTCTTTGTCAGAATCTTTATTTTTATCCTTATCTTTGCTTGTATCTTCCTCATTATCTTTATTCTTTTTGCTTTCTTCGTGTTTTCTCTCAAACTGACTTAAAAGCTTGAAATATAGATCCGCATATTCTTCAAATCCCTTTGGTTTCGAGCTGCTGCGTGCTTCTCTTGTTCTTTCATATTCTTTCGGCGGCAGAGGATTATCCCAGGCATTTCTATCTGTTGGATTGTTTTTGCTTTTACCTTCTTCACCTTCAGGTGGATCGTATTCCTTGGGTTCATTTTCGTTTGGTTTGTCATTGGGATTTTTAGGTTTATCGCCGTTTTCTTCGTCTTCTTTCTCCTGTTCTTCCTTTTTCTTTGCATCAGAATTCATTTTCTGCTGCATTTTGTTCGCAAGCTTAATCAATTCCTTCAATTTATCCTCAGAATCGCGCATTTCTTTGTCAGTGTTTTCAAAGATGCTTTGTAAATCATTTTCATCCTTTAGATATTTTTTCAAAGCTTGTTTAAGTATATCTTCTTGTTGCATGAGATTTTTCAAGATTTGCGGGTATTTTTTAATGAGCAGACTAAGCCCATCGTCGGTTTGCAGAGCTTTTCGGATCATTTTCTTAAGTTCCTTTATTTTTTCGGGATCTGCTTCTGGATCGATAAGTTTTGCAAGCTCTGTCGGATTATTGAAGAGATATTCCTTAATAGCATCAGGTATATTCTCGGGTTTATCGTCCTGGACGGCTTTAAGAAGTTGACGCAGAATTTCCGAGAGTTGCTCCGGTTCAAGCGCGATTTTATTGAATTTTTGTTCAATATCACGCATTAGATCGATTATCTCATTTATCATTGCTTCAACTTCTTCTGCACTTTGTGCTTGCACGCTGCCTGTTGCGAGTATGCCGAAGAATATTGTTAGCGTAAATACAGTTGTAAACAGTGTTTTCATTTTGTTCTCCTTATTTATTGCTTTCATTTTGTTTGTATTAATTTCCTTCTTTAAACAGAGCTTTGTTTAATTTGTCAAGTTGTTCCGCTACATGCCCCTGTTGTGCGGATAAACGCTCATAAATCCTGCGCTGTGAACGGGTCATTTCCTCTCGTGATTTCAGATTCGGGAAACGTTTCATGAATTGCTCATGTTTTGCTCGAATGTATTCTTGACGGAGTAGTAGCAATTCGAGTTCTGCAGGGATTGGGACTAGTCGGGGTCTTGGTTGACCTCCTCCACCTTGCTGCGGTGGCTGCGGATCTTCCTGCCTGCGCTTGCGTTCTGCACGAATTGCAGCAAGCATATCCTTGAGACGTCTTAGAATGTCTTCCTGGATTTCGATCACAAATTCGTCGACATTTTTAGTTTTCAACTCATCTGAAACATCTTTCATATCAATGCTGACCTTACTCATTTCGTATGCGAAAATGGGGATTCGACCTTTTTCGAGTTTATCTGAAAGCTCTTCTGCATGTGAAGCGAGAGATTTCTGTTGGTCTGCGAGTTGACGCAGTTGTCGGGCAAGTTTGCGGTCAATTCTGCCTGCTTCTTCGGATTCAAGCTTGATTGAGTTGGTTTTTTGGTTAATCAGAATCTGGCTTTTGAGCATTTTCTCAAGCTCTTGCTCAACATGAAGCAGTAGTTTATCGTTTTGACTTTTTTCATATTCGCGCAGAAGTTTTTCAAGCTCTTTTTCTGCTTTGTCGAGATGTTCCTGAGCTTCTTTCTGTTTTTGCTGTGCGGAACTCCCCTGCTGATTCCCCAGATTCTGCTCTGATTCACGCATTTTTTCCTGTGCTTTATTCAGCTCATCTTCAGCTTTGGGTGAATCTTCTTTAAGGTCTTCTTTCAGTTTTTTGGTTTTTTCCTTGAGTTCCTTTTGCTCTTGCTGGAGCTTTTCGTATCTGAGTTTTTCCTCTGCGTTGAGCGATTTCTCAGCAAGTTTTTTCAGGTCATCCTTCATTTTTTCGAGATTTTCAACCGCTTTTTCCTGCTTAGCTTCAGATTCTGATGGTTTCCCCTCCTGCAGACTTTTCTTCGACTGACCCATATTCTGCGATGCTTTATTGCCGGATTCCTGCGCTTTTTCGACCATTTTCTTTTTTTCTTCGTCTTTTTCAGAATTTGAGTTTTTATCAAGCTGTTTTTGAAGCTCATCCAGATTTTTCTGCAGTTTGTCCTGTTTTTCCGACAATTCCTTGCTTTTTTTGTTGAGCATGTCCTCAAGGTCTTTCTTTTCCTTCTTCATATCTTCAATCGCTTTATTCAGGTTTTTCTCAGCTTGTTTCTGCGAGGTCTGAGCGTTTGAGGATTTCTGTTCTTTCAGATTTTCCGATGCTTTGTTCATGGATTTTGAGGATTCACGAGTGTTTTTTGCAGCAGCTTCAGCGTTTTTCGATGCGTTTTTCTGAGCGAGTTTATCAAGCTGTTTTGCGGTCTCATCCGTTTTCTTTTCAAGGTCTTTCTGTTTTTCAGAAAGATCGTTGAAAGCTTTTTTATTCAGCGATTTTTCAAGTTCTTTCTCGAGATAATTCTTGGCAATTTTGAGATTTTCAACAGCATCAATTTGTTTACCTTTGGCTTCTAAGGGTTTAAGCAGATTCAAGAATTCCTGCGCTTTGCTCATATCAAGATTTGCTGCTGATAATGCTTTGTTTGCGTTTTCCCTTGTGTTTACGAATTCCGCTGTACTTTGAATAAGATTCCTAAACGCCATTGAAATCCGTGCAAGTTCGTTTGAATCGGGTGTTGCTTCGATTAATAGTTCTTTTGCCAGGTTATCCGCGAGTTTTGCAATATTTTGAAGCGTTTTTTCCAATTCTGAAGGTTTGTCTGATAATCCTTTTGCTTTATCGACGAGTTGTTTCAATTCTTCTCGATATTCTTTAACCTTCGGGTTGGTGCTATCCTTGAGATTCTTGACTAAAATGTCAGAAGCTTCATAAGATGTTTGAAGCATCTGTTTTTCTTCGTCAGTGTTACCTGCAACCTCGATTGTTGCGAGTTTTTTAATGATCATCTCAAGGCGTTTTATCAGTGCATGCTGCTCAGATGCCTTGAGATTGAGGAATTTTACAATTGGGTCTGAAGCAAAGAGCTTGTTAAAACCATTAAGACTGTCTTTAATTGCGGTGATACAAAGGGAAACGTCCTTGATTGCTTGTCGTGACGAATAATTATTGAGCTGAGCAATTGCTGCCTGCATCGAAATCATCGCTGATTTCACAGATTTTATGTTTTTCTCAATTTCATTTTTTGTTGAAGCTTCAGTATTTTTGTTTATCAACTGATTAAAACCCGCAAGCAAATCTGTGAGCGATATTGTAAGGTTTTCCTGGTTTTTTGCATAAAGCGGAATCTCCGGAACATTGGATTTCAATATGTTCTGCATTTTTTTAACAACCGCAGCAATAGCATCGCGAGTTTTTTCCTGATGAATTAGTGAATCCTCGGTATCGCCGATTGTCAGAAGCTCAATGGTTTGGTCAATGTCCTGCTCGGAATCCTGAATAAAAGTCAATGATGCTTTTAATTCTGTATTGTTCGGGTTCGATTGCACAAGGGTTGATAGATCTTTTGTAACTTGTGCAATCAGTGTTTTCAGCTTTTTCTGGGGTTCAAGGAGTTTTACTGCAAGTTTGTTTTCTTCCGAACCTTCCTCAGCACTGCGAATTGAGAAGATCATTTTGATTATGCTTTCAATTTCCTTGATATCATTGAATGTTTTCAAGGTTTGATTGTTTGTTTCTGCATTATTGAGTGATTTTTTAAGCTCGGTTTGCGAATTCAAAATCAGGTTCAATTGAGAGACATGTTGTTTCAACTCAGCGATATTGGTAATTTCCGTGATTTGTGTGGACTGGTCGCGAATTAACTCCACAAGCTCTTTGAGCAATTCTTCAAGCATGCTCAATCTCTGCTCTTCCTTGAGATTCTTGCCTTCTTTGAGCTTGTTTGTAGCAGAATTCAACTCGCTCTGTGCTTTTTTCAATGCTTCAAGCTGTTTAATTGAATTTTCAGTTTCATCAAGTCGGGAATTCAAAGTCTGAGTTTCACTCCGTAAATTCTTCTGCTTCTCGATGAGTTCCTCCACTTTTCGCATCATTTCCTGGTATTCACGAGCTTCTGAATGTTTGAATGTCTGTTCGGTTTTTTCTTCGATAGCTTTTTGCTCTCGTTTTATATCAGCGAGTTTTTGAAGTGCTTCCTCGACTTTTTTAATTCTTTCGTCCTGCTGAAATTGCGAGCCCTCATCAAGTGTGTCGATTATTTTCTTCAGTTTTTCAGTGATTTCCTTGGCAAGTTGCATCGCCGCAAAATAGCTTTTATTCTGAATCCTGATTTCAAGGTCATCCATGTCAACTTCGATTTTTAGATCTTTCATCAGGGTGATTGCACGTTGCAGCCGGTCAAAATTAGCTTTGTCAATTGGATCGGTCAGACTTTTGATGCTGTCCTGAGTTTTCTGCATACGTTCTGCTAATCGTTGATAATCAGTGCGGATTTGTCTTTGGATGCGTATAAGTTCCTGTCTGAGCTTTTCTTTTTCTTCATCTGTGAGTTTTTTATCGTCTTGAGCATTGATGAGAGGTGCGAAAATGAGGAATAGAAATACAATTAAAACTAAAAAAACGGAAAATCGTGACATGGAACCTCCAACTTTTCAATTTTTTGTTTTTACTACAAATTTAGAACAAAATTTATTAAGTAGCGGTTCAATTTTTTTGAATGTTTAATAATATATTGAATAAACCAAGGTAATTAATAAATGTAAACCAAAAACATACATCCGGAGGAAAAATGACTGAGAACAAGGAAAGTTTTCAATTTCAAGCGGAAGCCAGGCAGATTCTAGACATGATGATATATTCCGTATATTCGAACAAAGATATTTTTCTGCGTGAGATGATTTCAAATGCTTCTGATGCGCTTGATAAAATGAGATTTCAGGCATTAACTGACAAAGAGCTTGAGGGAATAAGTGACGATTTGCATATTCGGCTTGATATTAACAAGGAAAATCGGATTCTAAGCGTTCAGGACAACGGCATTGGCATGAACAAAGACGATATTATTGCGTTTATCGGGACAATTGCAAAGTCAGGTACAAAGGAATATTTAAAAATGCTTCAGCAAGCGGAAAAATCGCAGATTCCCGAGTTGATTGGGCAATTCGGCATCGGTTTTTACTCAGCATACATGGTTGCGGAGAGTATTCATCTTTTAACGCGCAAAGCTGGTGAAACTCAGGCGTGGGAATGGGAATCGGGTGCTGATGGTTCATACACAATCAGCGAAGCAACACGTGAGATTCCCGGAACAACTGTAACGCTTAGGTTGAAAGACACGAACGTAGAGGATGGACTTGCTGATTATACAAGCCGATGGAAAATCGAGGAAATCGTCAAAAAATATTCCGATTTTGTTACATACCCAATCAGAATGCAGGTTGAGGAAGATGAATATCCAAAAAAAGAAGACGGAGCAATCGACTCAGAAGCGAAACCGATAAAGGTTAGCAAGGATTTAACGCTTAATTCCATGAAGGCAATCTGGACAAGATCTCAGGATGAAGTGAAGGAAGAGGAATATAACGAATTCTACAAGCATATCAGCCATGACTGGAATTCGCCGATGCAGCACATCCTCTATTCCGCTGAAGGTACGACAGAATTCAAGGCACTGCTGTTTATCCCTGACAAAGTTCCGTTTATGTACAATCTGCAGGAACAAGAGCATGGAATTGACCTTTATATCAAACGTATCTTCATTATGAGCAACTGCGAAAACCTGATACCACGATATTTGCGCTTTGTACGAGGTATTGTAGATTCGGAAGACCTTCCGCTGAATCTCTCGCGAGAAATGATACACCAAAGCCGCATGATAAAAGTCATCAACAAAAACATTGTGAAGAAATTAATTCGCGAATTTAAAAATATGCTCGAAAAGGAAAGGGAGCAGTACATAAAATTCTGGCATGAATTCGGAAAAATCCTCAAGGAAGGTGTTTTTCAGGATTATGACAACGTGGAAAAGATTCTTGAGATTAGCATGTTCGATTCTTCACATTCTGATACAGAATTGACAACACTTGATGAGTATGTATCCCGCATGAAGGAAGGGCAAGAGCAGATTTATCTGATAACAGGTCCGAGTCGTGAAATGGCTGCAAAATCACCTCATGTCGAAGGATTTTTGGCAAAAGGGTTCGAAGTGCTGTATTTATCTGACCCTGTCGATGAAGTCTGGCTGCAAAGCGTAAAAGAATACAAAAGCAAGAAATTTCAATTACTCGGTAAGGGGCAGGCAAATCTTGATGTTGCTGAGAGTGAGCAAATCAAGGACAAAGAAGAAAAATATAAAACACTGCTCGAATTCATCAAGGGCAAGCTTGAGCAGGATGTCAGGGAGGTTCGGCTTTCAACTCGTCTGACCGAATCACCAGCATGTTTGGTCGGCGATGAATCAGATATGAGTCCACATCTTGTGCAGCTCATGCGTGAAACCGGTCAGGATATTCCGAAAAGCAAGCTTATTTTGGAGATTAACCCAGACCATGAAATTATTGTCGGGATGCAGGCAATTTTCGAGCAGGATAAGGAAAATCCTGTTTTGGCATCATTGACTGAAGTGATTTATGGGCAGGCGATTTTGGCGGAAGGGAGTCAGCTTGATAAGCCAGCGGAATTCAGCAAAAAATTAACTGAATTAATGCTCAAAGTTCTCGGTTCAGAAAAAAAATAACAAACCAATAATTTTGTTCCGTAATAAGTTAGGATTGACCAATGTATTATATTAAATGTATGGAATAAACAGGGTTGTGAAAATCTTGATATAATTGAACTTATGGAGCTTACGACATGAGAATTGTGAAATATCCAGACCCGCTTTTGAACAAGGTTTCAGAAGAGGTGCGTACATTCGACGACCGGTTGCATAAATTCGTTGCGGATATGTTTACTAAAATGTACGAAAGCGTTGGAGTTGGGCTTGCTGCTCCGCAAGTCGGCGTGTCAAAGCGAATTTTCGTCGTAAACACGAATCCGTCTGAGGAGGA
>CAYZQB010000113.1:0-10419 GCA_964480395.1 uncultured Planctomycetia bacterium | reverse complement strand
CGTTCCGAAATACATGCAATCACAAGCTTACGTCATTATCAGCGTCGAATACGAGCCACAAAATGCCGGGTTGCACGTCGCTTTCATCCAGATAACTCACACAGGACCAAAGATAAACGAGCGTATTGACCTGCTGGGCACTGGTTTCCCTGTCGCTCGAATGAACATAAATTCTGAAAACATCGATTTTGGCACGGTTTACGTAACGCGGTCTGGGGTTGAGGAAATAGTCATCGAGAATGTCGGCACAGACCGACTTATCGTATCTTCGCTCAATTTCGAAAACCCGGCTGTAACGCAGTTTAGCATAAAATCTGGTGGTGCCATCCCGATCATGATTGATCCTGGTGCAAATCACACGATTGAAGTGGAAATGACTCCGCCGACAGACGGCAGATACAACAACGTTCTGCTGATTTCGCACAATGCTGTTGACAAAAATTCGCCTGTGCGCGTGATTCTTCAAGGCGAAGGTGTAACCTATGCACCTGAGATGACGCTCAGCGAGACTTCTCCGTGGGATATCGGCTCTCATTTTACAATTGCTCCATCAATTCAAGACCTTGAAATAACAAGCGATGGGATTGACCCGCTGACAGTTACAAGCGCATCATTCGTTACAGCGGTGAATTATTCAATCGATGAAGTGCTTGATAATGGAGGAAATGTGGTCAATCTTCCTCAATTGATACCAGTTGGGAACAAAATCACAATTAAAATAAAATTCACACCAATAGCAAACGCAGTTTACAACGATACTTTAACCATTGTCCATGATGCTATCAATGAAGCAACACCTTATGATATACAAATCGAGGGTGAAGGTCGTGTTGCAATTATTAAAACCTTCACTTATACTGGAACTGTAGAAAACTGGACGATACCAGCAGGTGTAACTTCTATTCGCATTGAAGCGTGGGGTGCTGAAGGGGGTGAAAACATTGTATTAACAAATCAAGCAGGAAAAGGTGCTAGAATGCGAGGAGATTTCACAGTAACACCTGCTGAAACACTCAAGATTATCGTGGGACAAAGAGGTTTCAACGCAACCAGTGGTAACACTGCCAACGGTGCAGGCGGTGGTGGTGGTGGAAGCTTCGTGTGGCGTGGAAATGCACCATTATATCCGATGATTGGAGCAGGAGCAGGAGGTGGTTCATGCTTAACTAACAATGGATTACCACATTATCAAGGTAAAGATGCTGTTATTACTGAAGCTGCAACAGGCAGCAGAAGCCATGACCAATATCAAAACTCCCCAGGCGGAACCGCTGGTAGTGATGGTAAAACAGTAACACAATCTGGTGGAAAAGGATGGAGCACAATTAAAACCAATCCTGCTGGTGGTACAGGTGCATATTATGGCGGAAATGGCGGTTACGGTGGCGGAGGTGCAAACGGACTTGCTGGTCCGAACAACTACATTCATACTGCTGGCGGTGGTGGCGGATATTCCGGCGGAGGTGCTGGTGGTACAAACTACTACTACGGTGGTGGCGGTGGTGGTTCCTACAACGATGGTTCGAATAGGGACGATACTGCTGGTGTTCAGCAGGGCAACGGCGAAATTAAAATCACATATTAAACGGTTTTAACTTGAAATAACCACGATTGATTAAGATTAACATTTTGTTGTACTTATATTAGAAAATCTGTATTAAAACATTTCTGCTGTCATGTATGAGATTTCAGTCTTATAAAAATTGCCATTGTCGAAAGATTTTCTAAACTTTAACGATAAATTGATCTTTAACTAATTAATGATAATACATTTTTGTTGGAGGATTTATGAAACGTTTCTCGATTTTTACGATAATGCTTGTTTTTGCATTATCATTCGTGGTTTTCGGATGTTCATCAGATACGAAAACACTGAAATTATCACCTACAAGTCTAAAATTTGGTGATGTCAACATTGGGGATATTATTTCTCTTGATGTTACGCTCACCAACAAGTATGGAAAACTTATTTTAATCTCAGCTATCAGTATTTCGGGTTCAAATGATTACACGATTACCGCTGGAAACACTCTTCCTATTAATCTTGTCAATAACGCCACCCACACAGTCACAGTAACTTTTGAACCGACTACCGGTGGACAACTTGTTGGATTGCTATCAATTCTTCATGATGCATCAACAAAACCAAAGGATATCAATCTAACTGGAAATGGGATTCCAGTTCCTCGAATTAAACTTACACCAACAACATATGATTTCGGTAAAAGACTAATTAATCGAACACATAATAATGATATTGAAATCGAAAATTTCGGTACTTCTAATCTCGAAATTAATAATTTATCATTTATCGGTTTAGGTGCAACGGTTTACAGCATTTCCGCAGGTGGTCCCACACCAATCAACATTACGCCTGGAACGACAAAGACGATTACGGTTGCATTCAATCCTTTAGTTGTCGGCATGTATAATGCTGACCTTGAAATTTACCACAATGCAGTTAACGAAAATTCACCATTGGTTTATCCGATTACAGGAGAAGCAATCGATGTTGACCCTCAGATTACTTTAAATCAGGTTTCACCTTGGGATTTCGGCACAGTTGCTACAACATTGCCAGCAACACAGATTTGCGAAATCGAAAACACAGGTATCGATCCGTTGACAGTAACATCAGCAACTTTGGCAACTGGAACAGCATTTTCGGTTGATTCTCTGATAGATGCGAACGATAATGTTATTAATTTCCCGCAGATTATAGCTGTTGCTGCGAAAATCAAGCTTGCAATAAAATTCGCACCAACCGCAAACACAGCCTACAACGATACATTAACGCTTATTCATGATGGTACGAATGAAGTAACGCCCTGGGATATTTCTCTTACAGGTGAAGGTCGCGTCGAAGTTTCAAAGACTTTCACATACACTGGTGCTGCACAGCAATGGACTGTCCCTGCAGGTGTTACAAGCCTCGTGGTTGAATGTTTCGGTGCAATTGGTGGTGATTCTGGCAATAGTGCATATGGCGCAAAGGGTGGCAAAGCAAGTGCTAAAGTCCCTGTTACTCCTGGTTCTACAGTAAATGTTTATGTTGGTGGAAAAGGCACAGTTTTAGCTACTGGTGCGACAGGCGGTTGGAATGGTGGCGGTGGAACAGCTTCAACTACCAGTCAACCTGCTGGCAGTGGTGGTGGAGCTTCCGACATTCGCGTCGGTGGAACTGATTTAACAGATAGAAAAGTCGTCGGTGCTGGCGGTGGTGGCGGCGGATATTCAGGAACTGCTGCAAATGGCGGCGGAGGAGGAGGATTAACCGGTTTGGATGGTGGAACATCAAATCCTTCCTACTGGATTGGTGGTAAAGGCGGAACACAGACTGCTGGTGGAATTCCCGGTCCAAATTATGGTGCAACTCCAGGCACGCTAGGTCAAGGCGGTCGCGGTGCTGGTAATTCCGGCGGTGGCGGCGGCGGCGGCGGCGGCTTGTATGGCGGTGGCGGCGGTTCAGTCGGTGGTGGTGGTGGTGGTTCAAGCTACTACGATGCTGCTGGAAACACAGATAAATCAACGCAATCCGATATTCACTCCGGCGACGGACAAGTCGTCATCAAATACTAGTGCATAGTCAAGAAAGTACTAAGGGGTTATAATAATTTGTCTATAACATTTTTTTCAGGCTTCATTAGGGGCAAAAATGTCAAAGTCAATTGACAATTTACAACCGAAAATGCCAGAATCAAACTCCAAAAACATTATTCTAAGATGCATAATTAATGTAACACTGTACTAGAGCAGATTTGAAAAACAAAAAATTGTCATTCCTGCGAGTACAATGTTTGTAAACCAGCTTTTTTTGCATTCCTTTTGCATATTTTCCAGGATTTTTAGGTTTTACTGAATGTGCAATAAAGAAAAACCTTAATTTATATGTCTTAATTTATCGTGATTTTCGTGGTAATAAATCTTTATTCCATAAAAACTTGGTGAAACTACGTGTTCTTAGTAGCAAAAATTCTATTCTTGTATATCTTGATTCCCAATCAAGTTGGGAATGACAAAAGCGTTTTTAATACCAAAACCGATAAATTTATTATAAAATGAAAATAATATTTTGTACAACATGAGAGAAAAATGTCTGATATTCTGATTTATGAACGCATCGGCAACATTATTCATGCTAAAATTAATGCGGAAACGATTTTCAGTGATGAGCAAATTACAACGATCCAAAAAAAAGTATATGAATTAATCGACAAATACAAGAAAATTCAGCTTTTGCTTGATTTAACAAATGTTCAAGACATCGGTTCTCCTTTTCTCCCATTATTACTCAATATTAAGCTTAAAATCGCAGAAACCGATGGTAAATTCAAGCTTACAAACCTTCAGATGCGACTTTCTGAGTTAATTGAACTCACACAACTTGACAAATCTCTGGATATTTATTCGACGCTGGAAAAAGCTCTTATAAGCTTCAGTCTGGATATTTTCAATAATACAAAGACTGACTGAACCAGCTGTTATCTGTCATTCCCAACTTGATTGGGAATCCAGGGAATGCCCAAAAATCAAAGTTACAGGATTCCCGTTTTTGCTACGCAGAAGCCGCTGTTTTCACGAGAATGACAAAACCCTATTTTTTATAACACTGACCAGATTTAACCATTGAAGTACTAAGTTTGATTGCATCATCAGCACTTCAAATTATAATTATCAGCATCAATCAGGAGTATTGCATGAATTTTCAGGATGTGATAATGACGCTTCAGCATTACTGGGCGGACAAAGGTTGTGTCATCTGGCAACCGTATGATATTGAGGTAGGTGCGGGAACTTTTAACTCAGCAACGTTTTTACGTGCGCTTGGACCGGAGCCTTGGAAGGTTGCATACGTCGAACCATCACGAAGACCGACGGACGGTCGTTACGGCGAGAATCCGAACAGATTACAGCATTATTATCAATTTCAGGCAGTTTTGAAACCTGCACCTGAAAATGCGCAGCAATTGTACATTGATTCATTGATAGAGCTTGGAATTGACGTCAAAAAGCATGATTTACGGTTTGTAGAGGATGACTGGGAGCAGCCATCTGTCGGTGCTGCTGGACTCGGTTGGGAGGTCTGGCTTGATGGGCTTGAAATTTCGCAATATACATATTTTCAGGTTGTGGGAAATATTCCCGTTGAATCTGTTTGCGTTGAGTATACATACGGACTTGAGCGCATCACGATGTTTCTGCAGGAAGTTGACAACGTATATGATTTGAAGTGGAACGATGATATAACCTACGGCGAAATTCATTTGCAGGATGAGAAACAGTTTTCAGCATTTAATTTCGAGCATGCTGATGTCGAATTACATCGCAATTGGTTTGAAGATTATGAAAAACAGGCTGAAGCACTTCTGGAGCAAAATCTCGTGCTGCCTGCTTACGATTTCGTTCTCAAGGCATCGCACACATTCAACCTGCTTGACGCCCGGAATGCGATAGGTGTGGCACAACGTGCGATGTACATCGGCAGAGTGCGGAAGCTGGCACAAAAAGTGGCTGCACAATACCTTGAGCATCGAAAGAACCTTGGATTCCCGTTATTAAAACAAAATGCTGAGAAAAAATGATGTATTCCCGATATTTATTGGTCGGGTTTAACTGAGCCAGGGATTTTCAATTTGCGCATAATGTCAATTATTGCGTGCGCCTGCCTGCGAGTAAGAGATTTACCGATAATCAGATAGGGTCTGGCAGATTCAACGTCAATTTCGATTTTCGCAAGGTTAATGTTGTCAAAGCGCAGTTCTGCAAGTGATTTCAGAAGTTTTTTCATTATTTTCGAGGAATCTGGCTTCGCTGCTCGAATATAATATGTTCTCAAATTCGCTGAATTCCTTGCTTCATGCAAAGACTTCTGCCCCTCACCGATCCCAAGTTCTTTTATAATCGCTGCATCATTCTTTTTTCGAACAAAAATTTTCCGAGGTTGTGGCGGTTTTTGATTCCAAGCAATATCTGAATCGCTAATAGAGATAATTTTAGGTGGTGAAACCTGTTTTGGGGCTTCAACGATTTCGTTCGAATCAGTCAATTCAAGGGATGCAAGCTCTTCGGACTCCTCAGGCATCTGAACTATCTCATCATCTTTAAGGTTGAAAATTTCTGGTTCATCATCAGGTTGTTTCATTTGAATATGCTTTACTTCTTCAGCATCCATTTTCTTCTCGTAAATATCGACCGATTCGAATTCAGAGGAAAAATCCCAATTGTCAGTACTTGCTTTTTGCCAATCGGGATTCGATCCATTCATTAATTCAGTGTTTTCTTCATCATGCAATGTTCTAAGATGCATATCTCTGCCTGTTTCTGCTTGAGAATATTCAACCTTGGAATCATTCACCATATTCTCAGATATTCTACTCGATTTCTGCTTTTTCTGCAGTTCTATGTGCGCAATCTCAACTCTAAGCTGACGAATCTCCTTTTCTAAAGCTTCCATATCAGCAAAAATTTCAAAGTCCGATTCTTCACGATAATATGTTGGTTTATTCTCACTCATGTTTTTTTTAAGTGTAAATCGTGTTCTCAGCCATGAATATTAACGAAATTTAATCTGGATTATTCAAAATTTTCTTCCGAGCATATTGTATTAAACCACCAGAATTCAAAATCTCAAGAACCTCTGGTGCTAAATTCGGAAAAATAAACTTTAACTCACCTTTTATTATCGTGCTTCCAGAGTAATTAATCTCGATTAAGTCATCATTTTCTATTGCTGATACCGCTTCAGGACAGGTTATCACTGGCAAACCGAAATTGATCGCGTTTCTAAAGAAAATCCTGGCAAATGACTTTGCAATTATTGCTGACACACCTGCATATTTGAGGCAACTTGCTGCCTGCTCGCGAGATGAGCCACATCCGAAATTCTTACCTGCAACAATAATATCACCAACTTTGACATTTTTCGCGAATTCAGGATCAAGGTCTTCAAGCGCATGTTCTGCTAACTCAGCAGGTTCCGACAAAGTGTACGTATATTTCCCGGGAAAAATCACGTCAGTATTGATATTATCACCGTATTTCCAGACTTTCGATTTCATTTCAACCTTAAATTGATGAGTAATTTAATTTTATTATGCTAATTATATTGTACAATTTAAGTTAATAAAGCAGTTTATATAATACTGCATAAAAAAACCGATTAAAATTGATAAGGGAGAAAATGAAATTACGAAAACTACTTATATGTATTATTATTGCTAGTGTTGCAGTTGTTTTAATTACAAAATCAGGATGTCATAAAAGCACGACGATGAGTATTCGAAATATCTACAATGAATTTAGAGGGTATTATGACAATGATGATTATGAAGCAATGGAAGCAATGATGACGGAGAAATCCAGAATAAGAATTGAGAACCTTGGTGGTGGCGACTTCAAAACAGGTTTTTTAGCAAAGCTCTCAAAAGACAAAACATTTAATATGGCTTTGACATTGAAGGACAGCGATGCAATTGACCGGGCATTAAGCGGAAAAATGGATCACAGTCCATACTCCTTTGAAAAAGCGATTAGAATTGCGAGGAATTCAGCGAATAGAGCAGAAAATTTATTGAAGCAAGTTAATGGAGCATCTAGTGACCAGAAATCTAAACTACAGGCTGAAATTGACACAAACACGTCTGATTACAAAGCTCAGTTAAATAAAGCAATGGAGCTTAACGGAGAGGAAGCTGTTAAGAATGCTGTTCACAAAGCAATGTCCACTAACCAAAACGCGGACATCGTAACACTTCGAGATGCAATCGATAAGGCACTCAAGGATTCTAAAATCTCAGGTTTGGATAACATCGGTTTTTTACGTTTTGAACTTGTTCCAGGCGGGGATTATAAATGGGAAGTTACTAAAATTTTGAATGAAGACAAATGGCTTTTAAATATCCCTTAATGACGTCGATTATGTGAAATTGCTAAAATTCTGATTAAAAATTGTTCATGTAATTGATGATTCTACCTTCAACAAGCTGGTTGTCATGTGCGACAATATCAGCACGCTGTTCAATTAAAATAAATTCAAAATTCTCAATTTCCTCCATTAACTCCTCAAGAGTAAAATTGCTGAATTCTCCTGAAGGTTCATCATCTATAAGATGTTTTGGGAATATTGACACAACACCTTCTGGTTTAAGCACCCGTCTGATTTCAGACCAAAACTTCTCCCTCTGCTTAAGATTAAGAAAATGCAGAACGTCATACAAAATTACGAAATCGATTGTGTCTTTGCCAAATTCGAGATTCACTTTTCCGCTTGTCTTTTCGAGTTGTATATTCTTCAGCATGTGAATTCGTGCTTTGTTACGTATCATTTTTAATGCTTTTTCATTCGTATCAATTGCATAAATCATACCAGATTTGCCAACGATTTTCGCTGCTGGTATTGAATAATGTCCTTTTTGCGCGCCGAAATCGATGACAGCATGTCCTGGTTTTAATCCAATGCTTTCAAGATATTGAACGCCGTAGTTCCTCTCCCAATCCTGCATATCAGGATTCACGTGTATCCTCCAAATGCTAATCTTATTCGTGTTTGAAATTATGTTTTCAAGGGAAAATCAAAGTCTCTTTCAAGAATTCCCCAAATTTCCTTATGATTATTAACAGTATAGTTCGAATTGCTGAAACCTTTCGTATCGTGATACTTTCCCTTCGTTTTAATGAGTATAGAAATCATACCGATTTTAATCGCTGGATCAACATCGTGAGGCGCATTATCTCCGATATAAATCGCATGTTCGGGCTTAATACCCGCTTCATCACAAGCTTTCTGGTAAATTTTCGGATTCGGTTTTGAGATTCCGATGTTGTCAGAAATGAAAATCGCTTTTGGATTGAAATAATGCCAAATTCCCAGACGCCAAATCTTACTTGCTTGTTTAACAGTGAGTCCTGCCGTGATAACACCGATTTTAAGCTTTGTTTCATAATACAATTTTGCAAGAAGTTTTTTTGCTTCAAGAAATGGCAGAAGTTCGTTCTGTTTGGTATCGTGATATCCAGCAATAGCTGCAGCAACGAGCAATGGCGGATATGCATTCTTGTATTTTTCAGGTGGGATTCTGCTAAGAAGCTTATCAAAATGATTCCCGTGATTGC
Source organism: uncultured Planctomycetia bacterium (assembly GCA_964480395.1). Lineage (GTDB taxonomy): Bacteria > Planctomycetota > UBA8742 > SKZP01 > CAYZQB01 > CAYZQB01. The sequence continues at coordinate 1,308 of CAYZQB010000113.1, read as the reverse complement.
TTGAAAATTCTGAAATTACTTCCAATAATTCTTCGTATGCTTCATCCTCAGAAATCTGCAGACCAACCTCTATCATATTGCGGATTGCACGCCTTCTAGCAAGTTCGGAGAATTTTGTCGTTGAATACAATGTATCATCTATATCGAAAAATATTGCATCTAGTCTTCGTTTATTATTGCTGGTTTCCACAATTACTCCTTTATTTGGAAGTAAAACAAGTTACTGGCAAATAAAACGTAAAAAAAAACATAATAACACTGAATTCAGATTATATTTATGACAATTATACATAAAAACATATCTGAGTTGGAAATATTATAAATCTATGTTTGTTAGACGCTTATTGCTTGATTTAATTACAGATATTGATTATTGAAAGAATAAACGCTGATATAAGCAAGAAAATGACCCCTGACAAGTTGAATATAAATAATGATAAACCATCAGTGATTGTCGCAATCGATGACGATCCAACGGTTATAACTCTGTTAAATCATACCCTTGACAAAAATAATTACACAATTGTTGGTTATACTGAGCCGATGCAGGGTTTGGATTGGGTATTAAAAAATACACCAGACCTTGTAATTACCGACCTTACAATGCCTGGGATAACAGGACTTGAAATAATCGAGAAGCTTCGCAAGAAATACAGCCGTGAAATGCTCCCGATTATTGTTCTGTCAGCACTTGGTGACGAGGAAGCTATTTTGCAATGCTTCGCAAGCGGTGCGACGGATTATTTGCTGAAACCCTTCAGCGAAGGTGAATTGAAAGCAAAAATACAAATTCTTATCGCAAGAATTAAAAAAGCAAAGAGCATACCTGCAGAACTTAAAGGTTCACAAATCTTTGACGAGGATGGTTTCTGGGAACCTGACGACCTAATCGGCAAAATCTTTGCCAACTATGAAATTTCTGAAAAAGTCGGTGAAGGTGGTATGGGAGTTGTATATAAAGCAAAAAACTTCAACAATAATGAAACTGTCGCACTCAAAGTACTTGCTCCTGAATTCGTCCGTGACAAAACATTTCTCAAGCGTTTTTTCCGCGAAGCGAACCATCTAAAAGAAGTCAATCACGTCAATATTTCGCGATTCTTCGAGCTTGGGCATGAAAACAAAACATATTATATTGCAATGGAGTATGTTGACGGTCCTTCAATCGAGGATTATCTCGAGAACAAGCCGTTGCTGACTGAAGTTGAGATTGTCGATATTATAATTCAGGTTAGCGAAGCACTGAATGCAATCAACAAACTCGGTATTGTGCACCGAGATATAAAGCCGGGAAACATACTGATAAAC
>CAYZQB010000112.1:0-10597 GCA_964480395.1 uncultured Planctomycetia bacterium | reverse complement strand
CTGGATTCCTGCTTTCGCAGGAATGACAACTTTTGATTTTTCAAACACAACCTAGACTGGATAATTAAAGGACTTCGTCCGCTTCAGTCGCTAATGCTCCTTCAGAATGACAAGATAAATAGAATCTTGGAAGTGCTAGATGTTTTTAATCTCAGCTTCTTTTTTTGCGTAGATTGACTCAAGTTCCTTGTGATACTCGTCCTTTAGCTTGTCCACATCTTTTTTCAGTCTATCCCGCTCATCCTCTGAAATTTTACTGTCCTTTGTTTCAGTTTCAAGCTGTTTATTCACATCACGCCTCGCAGAATTCACTGCAGCCTTGCCCTGTTCCATTAAATCCTTGAGCTGACGTGCAATTTGATTCCTGCGTTCTTCGTCAAGCTGAGGTACTTCAAGCCGAATGAGTTTGCCATCGTTGCTGGGATTGATACCAAGTTCCGACTTCTGGATCGCCTTTTCAATTTCGCTTAGCATTCCTGTTTCAAACGCTCGAATAACAATCAGTCTCGGTTCGGGTATAGCGATGTTAGCAACCTGACCAAGTGGCGTAAGGGAACCGTAATAATTGACTCGAATATCTTCGACTAAACCAGGTGTTGCACGTCCGGTACGGATGCTCTTGAATTTACTCTTGAGATTATCAACCGATTTCATCATTCTCATTTCAGCGTTATCAACTGCTTCGTGATTTCCCATTATTTCCTCCTGAGCTGAGTTATTTTGCCGATGATATTATAAATTCAAACGAAGAATTTAATTAAAAAAAATTCATAAATCGATGGTTGCACATAATTTCGGAAAAAACAAACTCTGAAGCTTCTTCGATGCTAATCTAAATTAAAATGCTGTACCAATTGAGAAACGAAATTCAATTGAATCTTCAAAACCGTATATGATTCTGAGCATAACGACGTCTGCGATGTGTAAACCTATCTCAGCAGCAAGAATTCCGCTTGTTTTCGCGACATCTTGATAATCGATTGAAATTAAGTTTACTGCTGGACCAAGAAAAATTGCGAACTTTCCCTCGCGTGTAACCTGAATGTAAAACTTCATCCCACCACGAGCCTGAAAAAATGTATAGCTTTCTTCTGTGAAACCTGCCTGCCCGTAATATCCCTGTCCCCAGAGTATCATGCCGACATGCTGCGAGATTTCGAATAAAACGGAAGTTCCGGTCATGAATAGCCATCCATAGTGGTTGGTATCAGAGACTGTATCAATATTGCTTAGTATTGAATCTGCCATTGTATCGAAAGTTAAACAGGTCAAAGCACCGATTCCGATTTGATACATCCAATAATCGAGTAAGGGAATATCAATCTGCAGATAAAGTTTGGCGAACCCGTAGTTTCTGTCAAGGTCATCTGGCGTATCCGGGTGTTCAAACTTTAGGAAACCAGCTTCAGCAAGAATAATTGATGCAGTAACATTGCCGCCGTTGAAAAAACCGTATAATCCAGGTTGGTCATCTGGAATTGGCTCGAATCCGAAAAATTTTCCTTTAATCCAGAAAGCATCTTTTGGAAGTGGTTCAACAACATCGTCGACTTTATCTTCTTCGATTTTGTCGTCGTCAGGTTTAACATCATCTTTTTTTATCGGTTCTTTGACTTCTTCCTTTTTCGGTCTTGGTTGCAGCTCGAAAGGTTTTACTTTGTAAGGTTTCGCAAGTTCCCTGCCATTCCAATCCTTCGCATTTGGATCACCTGACAATGGTAGTAATTCCTGCGCATATGAAGTTGATGCAAGAACCAATAAAATACTTAAAAGTACAATAATCCAAGTGCTTCGAAACATTTTCGCCTCTTTTCCACTATCGAAAATATTTTTCAAATATTATAACAATTCTTTACATAATTACCAAGTTGCATTCGCAGAAAGCGATAAACCAAACGAAAGTCTTGCAGGAATAGGGTTATCTATTAATATCGAATTCTGATAGTAAACAGCATCCGAATTTGCTGCTTGCTTAGTATAAGGTGTGAATCCACCTGATAAATCAAGCTGGAAAAAGAATAATCTGAATCCAAGACCAAGTGTGAACATTGGACTATCATCATCAGATGCAACATTATCAAGGAAACCTGCACGAATTGCCATTCCGAAAGCTCTATTCGAAATCGGTTTTCCCTCGATTCCAAGAGCAAATGCCATATAACTGTAACCAGGCAGATATGTCGTTGCTCGTGGGAATAAGTCCATATCCATTGATGCGATAAGCATGTTTTTAATAATATCGAATGCAGCACCGATTCTGTATTGTCCTTTTATTTGGAGACTTTCACCGGTTCCGTATTCAAATTTCGGTTGGGTGATATTTTTTCCGACAACTGACACCCGAAGCCGATAATCCAGCAATACTGCGGTAACACCAAGGTCGAAAGTCAAATCCATTTCATTGTAAACATTGGAATTCCAGGTGTTATTAAAATCCTCATAAACATCTTCCATACCCTCGTCTATTTCACGAATAAAAATATCGTCATCGAAAGTCCTACCAAACAGAAGTTTAAGCGAACCGCCGACTTGAATCTGGTCAACATTAGAGTGATCAATTTCAAACGCATGAGCATAGCTGAATGCCGCTTCCACAACCATTAATCCTTGCAAAGATATAAAAGTATCGTTGTTTTCAAATGCTTCTTCCTCTGCAAACGCTGATTCTGCTTCAAGCATCAATAAAATTCCATCCCTGATGAATTTCTCGTTAAGATTGAAAAGAGTATTTTCAGACGCTTTCTCGAAAAATGCTGCTAAAATTGCTGCTGTTGCATCATCTGTAATACCGAGTTGTGCTTTCGCATCGAGAATTTGCTGTTGTAGAGTTGCACCTCCGCTTGTTTCAGGTATTGCATCTGCATCGATAAATCCTTGAGCAACAAGGTCATCAACGAAATCATCAAGAAGCTGCGATGTAATTCCTCCGAACGGAAAAGAAATTTTTGGATATGCACTCAAGTAAGTGATGCCAGCAGTATGAAAACCGAAGTTTCCAAGACGGAAATTCATTCCTCCTGCTGCTCCCACAGTTATCCCCCGACCATCGTGATTCAATGCTGAAATACTACCAAAAAGTGCATAAACCGCATCCATATAATCCGCAGTCATCTCATGTCCGGGGAAATTCCAATCTGGCGTTGGCGTACCCAGTGTTTCATCGAGATAATCCCACATATCTTCGTCTTCAAGATACTGCCAGATTGAATAAATCGCATCCAGATGCTCGACAGTATCCCCGATAAATGCTGGCGTAATATTCATATTTATTGAAAAATCCCATGTGGAATTTGACCCATAATTTACTGTATGTTTACCATTTCGTGTATTTTTTGGTTGCGATTGAAGTCTGTCTTCCTTGCTTCCGGGTTCAGCAATTGTTGTTTTATTTTGGTCTAAAAGTCCTTTGTCATAATGCCATAGATTCGCAGGATTCCAATAAGTTGAATTGGCACCATTGACTGCTGCAACTCCTGCACCGCCCATCCCACCGAGTCTCGCGCCGTAGATGATCCATTCATCAGCATTAAGACTGGCTGAGCAGACAGCTAAAATGATACAAATCATAAAAAAGTTTATTTTCAAAAAAAGTGATTTCCGCATATTTACCTCGTTTTACAACATCATTATTTTAAGTCGGTAAAATATCCGATGTTCAATATACAAAGTATATTTTACGATAAAGTATTTTACTGAATAGATTCTAAAAGAGCAAAAAATTTGCTATCTGCGAATTGAATTGTATTTTAAGCTCATCAAAAAAGAAGGATTTTTAAATGTCTGATCAGGAATTCGAAATCACAATCAAGGAATCAAAGACTGGAATAACAATCGTCAATGTTAACGGCTTCCTTGATGCACAGACTTTCGAAATAATGGAATCAAAGCTTAGCGAATTGATACGCGACCGAAAAACCAAATTGATTATCAATCTAAAAGATACAGAATACATATCATCTGCAGGTGCAGGTGTATTTATCACCGCAAGAACTCAGGCGGAAGAGATTGGCGGAGCAATACTTTTAATGAATCCCAATGAAGCGGTAAGAGAAGTTTTTGATATTTTGGGTTTATCAGCAATTTTTAACGTTATTGACAATATCGAAGAAGGTGAAGCAATTTTCGCTCATCAAAAATCATAGTTTTTCAAAAAACATTTACTACTTGAACCTGAAACCTGCTGAGAGTTTGAGAATTTCAACGTCTTTTTCATACTTTGAGTTGAAAAGCATTGAAAGAGCAGCATCAATGACGATTACACCGAGTTTGAATGAAAAACCAGCACGAAGTCCCGTTTTTTTATAATCCCAGAAAGAAAGAAGCATCTCCTCTTTGTCCTCACCATTAATATTTTCTGAGAAAATTCCAGCACGTAATGCAAATTGCGAAAAAGTACCGCCAAGTTTGATAACATATTCGAAACCTAAGGCACCGCTGAATTTCCAATCCTCGACTTCATCTTTGGCAAAATCGGGTGCTTTGTAACTAATCATCTGATAACCACCTGTAAGATGGAAAAATGGCGAAAGTTCATACGCCATACTCAGATTTATTTCTAGAAATCCGTTCCCCGCAAGATAAGTCGCTGAAACATTTTCCCAATTTGATGCACTATTCTCATATTCGGAAAAGTAGCTTATGAATGCAGTTGAATTCAACGAAACAACAAATTGTGGTGTGATAAACACTTCAAAACTTAAATGACACACAGGTTTCGTCGTAAGCTCCGATTTATCTTCATAAACCGCGTTAACTGGCGGTAAAATGTTGAAATGATAATATTTGGTAAATGCAAATACTATACCTATCCCAAGACCCATATGAAACGAGTCTGAAAACGCAAAACCAGTGCCGAATCCAATTTCCAGCATTTTAGCGATTACGCGAATATTAGGCTCAGCATAGCTGTTAACACGCCCTTCCCAGGCAACAGATGGCATAACACTATCGACCCAAAGCATCCATTTTGCAGAATTCGCATCAAATTCCGGTATGTACGCCAGTCGAAATGAATTAAATTGTTGCTCATCCTTTGTTATTTCAACTGACCAGTCATTTTCTGAATGATCCCAGAACTGAACTGCACCAAAAGAAATAAGCAGATTACTTCTTTGTCTTGCGTTCCTTCCCATAGCAGAGAGATTATCAACAAGCGTCAGAGCATCATCACAGAGACTTTCCGCTAGTCCACCCATGCCATATGAACGCACGCTGCTTTCCGATGTAAACTGCGCATTAACAGTGTTGCATGATATTAAAATGATGATAATTACAAAAAAATATCCAGCTTTTCCCATATTTACCTCAAAATTACTAACATCTAAACTCCGCATACGTTGTTTGGACTGCGGACAGTAAAAACGAAATAATCTGCATATGTTACGATAACAAATTATATGCAATTTGCCATAAACTGTGAAAGTTTTATTCAATGATATACCAATTTGCTATATAATTTTTTGACAGTTTTGGTTATTTTGCTTTTAATAAAACGAAAATATACAATGTCATCAAAGATTTTTATCCTATTAGTCGTTATTGTTTCAACGCTTGTAAGCAATAGCTGTGGCACAAACGTTGATACAATCGAGTCAAAGACGAATAAAAATATCTTAATTATTGGTGGTCGAGGAACTGAGAATGGCTATTTCGTTTATCCTCGGACGGTCGCATATTCGCAAGTTGACAATGCGGTATTTGTCGTCGATAAATCTGGGCGCATACAGAAATTTTCAGAAACCGGCGAATTTCAGGGCGTTTGGCATGTACCGGTTAACAATTCACTTGAGCTTGAAAAACGCGGATATCCTGCTGGCATAGAAATTAGCCCCGACAACAAGGTTTTTGTCTGCGATTCACATCAAGCAAATGTTCTCGTTTATGACACTGACGGAAAAATGCTTGATAAATTTGGCGAAGAAGGGAGAAAACTCGGGCAATTCGGCTTAACAGGCAGAACTGCATTTATTTCAGCAACCGAATACTACGTTTCCGATTATAAAAGCGATTCTGAGCGTATAACATTTTATAAATCTGGAAAACCAATACGCATCATCGGGGTTTCAGGCAGAAATATCGGGGAATTCGCCCGTAGTATTGGTATATGTCTGGACGATGAAAAACGCCTGTATGTTTGCGACGCCAATAATCATCGCGTTCAGATTTTCGACAAAACCGGCAAATACTTGACTTCTTTTGGTTCTGAGGGCGATAAAGAAGGAGAGCTTTATTATCCATACGGCATAAAATTCGATTCTGAGCAAAATGTGATAATTGTTGCGGAATATGGGAATTCGCGCCTTTCGTTTTTCAGCAAAACCGGTAAATTTCTCGGTCAATTCGGGGGTCGGGGCATTTTACCCGGAAAATTCCTTGGGATATGGGACATTGCTATCGGTAAAAAATACTATTATATCCCTGATTACAATAATAATCGGCTTGCCATCATCGACAAAAAATACATGCGAAGCTTCATTAATATTCAGAAATGATTGTTAGATTATCTGTTATTTTGCGAAATGTTGTTGAATAGCTTCACAGCGTCATCAAGGTTTGTTCCTGGTTGAACCAAAACCATTGGCTTACCATCTATTTGAAACGTTGTTATCAAAGTCTCATCAATGCGATGTATTCTGCAGCTCTCAGTCATTCGTTTCGCTGAATATATCGCAAGCTCATTTGCTACTTCTCCTTTGCCTGACAATAAATGAAGAACAACCCGCTTGCGTTTGTCCGTCTGATTTACATATATCAATGAGTAAATTATATCATCAACCCTATCTACAATTGTTAATTCGAAAGTTGTCGACCCGAGAAGATTATATCCGTCAATTTTGGGAAAGCTTGCAATCCTCGGAAAGTCAGCGGGATAGTTTTTTTCGATATTGATGTTTTGATTCGCATTTTCTGGTGAAAGGACATACCAGTTCGGTACCAGTTTTAAAGTGCTTCCAAAATCAACGAGGATTTCTGGTGCTTTGCCGAATCCAAGGAGAAGTAAAATCAGCAAAAAAGCTGATAAGGCAATCGGTAAAATATATCGTAGATGCAAATCTTTTGTCGCATGTTCACCAGTCAACATAATAACTTCAGTATTTTCAACTCCACGAATTCCTTGATTCGCAGCTACGTCATCGTTATCAGCGTTGTCTATTTCATCTTTGTTATTCATTTATATTCTGCATGTTATAACTTCTCATCATCATCGTTAAACTTCGACAATTCTTCTTGAACAACCGACAAAAGTCTTCTTCTATGCGAAATTTTACTTTCATTTGCCAGCTTATCCAAAATTTCAATATCGGGTATGCTAATTTTTTCGTCGATACATTCTGTGTCAGCAAACTTGTCAATATTCTGCTCACCAAGAAATGTTTGAAGCCGGTTTTTAATGCCTTCAGGGCAAATTTCGCAATCATCGGTCATTGAACAGAATATGTTCCTGAATTCGAATTCAGCCTCAAAAATCTCTCTGCATGGTTCACAAGCTTTGATATGAGTTACTATCGCATCCTGCTGATTCTCTGTTATCTCGCCATAAACCAAATGAAATATATTGCTTTGAATGTATGCACAATTGGGACCGTTTTCTGGAAATGGTGGCAGTAAACTCATTGAATCCATTGCTAACCCTCATATTATCCCGGTTTTCAATCGAGTAAAGTTGAATACGGACTTTTTAACGATGATAACCTAATATGTAATAACAAATTTTCGAAATGTTAATTCCAATAATTTTTAAATTTCGTGATGACAAGCACCATTTAGAACCGTTATAGAATCGTTTCAATTAAAGAAATACAGCAATATGCCGAATAATTCACTGTAATTATCCGGAGTTTTCATGCTGAACTATTTTTTCACATTATCGGCATTACATCAGATTTTTTTTGCAGCATTAACCGCTTTTGCAATTTCAGTCATAGTAACTTTACCGATAATACGTTTTTTGCAGAAAAGAAAGCTGCAGGACGGCGTAAGCAAGAAAGCAAGCGATAAACTTCAGGAATTACATGAAAAAGCCAACAAATCGCAGACTCCGACGATGGGTGGACTCGCAATTGTCCTGAGCATAATTATTTCGTGCGTGCTCTTGTCAAAACCTTCGATTGAGCTGGGAATTGGAGCTTTCGGCATGCTCAGCTTTTTTGCTCTGGGATTTTACGACGACTGGATGAAACTCAACAACAAGGAATCTGACGGGATTTCATTTAAGACAAAAATCCTTCTGCAGACCGCAATTGCTGTGCTTGTTGGAGTTGGTCTTTTCACGCTGACGGATTATTCGCAAGAATTCATGTTTTTTAACCTTTTCAGCATAAATCTTGGATGGGGTTATATATTCGTTGTGTTTTTTGTGATTGTTGGCTCCAGCAACGCAGCTAATCTTACTGACGGGCTTGACGGGCTTGCTTCCGGGACAGTCGCAATCTCCTCACTGACAATGTGCATACTCGCTTATTTTTACTATCCTGAAATGGCAGTTGTTGCAGCAATTCTCAGCGCAGTGTTAATCGGGTTTCTCTGGTTCAATTCATTTCCAGCGAAAGTGTTTATGGGCGACACCGGCTCGCTCGCAATCGGTTTTTTACTCGGTTATCTCGCAATATTGATGAAAATCGAAATACTAATGATATTCATCGCAGGAATTCTCGTTGCAGAAGCGTTAAGCGTCATCCTGCAGGTTTTTTACTACAAGAAAACGAAGAAACGCATATTCCTGTGTGCTCCTTTGCATCATCATTTTCAGTTCAAAGGATGGGCGGAAACGCAGATTGTAACACGATTCTGGATTATTTCACTCTTGCTGGCGGCGATTTCAGTATTTTTCGTTTTGACCATCATTTAAACTTCCCGGAGGTAGGCGGATGCTCGATATAATCAGAAATACTAAAGACTCGATAGTTCAAAAAACTCAGAACATTATTAGAATGATGAAGGAAAAGCGACAACAACGTATTAACGAGTTTGAAGAATCAAATAAAAAACATAAAAGTGTGCATAACAATAAAAATGACACAGCTCGTATTGCTGAGTACAAGCCACATTGCGAACTGCAAGACGAAAAAGAAGAAGATATTGTTGAAACCGAATATGATATTCAACCGCAGATTGAAAATAATGATGTTAAACCGCGGAAAAACACTGATGCATCAGTTAACGTAAAAATCCCAGCGACAAAGAAAATTGCACGAACTTTTGTAAAAACTACAGTGAAAATCAAGGATTCATCTAAATTCGCGTTCAATGAATCACAAAAAGTTATGAGTTTTATTCTTCGTAAATTCGACAAGCATTTGAAATTTATTCTGTTTTCAGCGGTACTCGGATTGATTTCCATCGGGATAATAATGATATTCTCGGCATCAAGCAAAGTTGCAATGCAGAGCGAAAATATTGGCGATGCTGCATTTTTTCTCAAAAAGCATCTGTTTTTTGTCGGCTTGTCATTTATCGCTCTTTTCATCTCCTATCGTCTGAAACTTTCATTCTTTCAAAAACACTGGAAAATCATTGCTGGTTTTTCATTTTTATTATTAATTGCGGTTTTGATTCCGGGCATCGGCAAAAACTACAATGGTGCCAGACGCTGGATTCGTTTCGGACCCATCGGATTTCAACCATCCGATTTCGCAAAGATTGCCGTGATAATATCGTTAAGTGTCATGCTTGTGAAACGTCAGCATCTCATTCACCGATTCATAGAAGGATTTTTCCCGCTTCTCGGTTTTCTTGCCATGTTCTGTGCTATAATCGTGATTGAGCCGGATTTCGGGACGACTCTGTTTCTTGGAACTACCGGCATATTTCTCATGCTTATTGGTGGAGTCCGCTTCAAACATCTTATGCCGATTGTACTTATTTTACTGCCTGTCATGTCAATATTCGTTATCATGAAATTCGACCATATCAAACCGAGAATCGAAACTTATTTAAATCCCGAAGCTGACCCCATGGGCAAGGGGTATCAAAATCAGCAGTCGAAGATTGCACTTGGTAAAGGCGGCTGGACAGGTGTTGGGCTTGGGAATTCGCATCAGGCGTTGTATTATCTGCCTGAGGAATCCACCGATTTTATTTTTGCGATCGTTGGTGAAGAGTTTGGTTTTATCGGGACATCGACAATTTTGATTTTATTCATGCTCATCATGTTTTGCGGATTGCGGCTTGCATACATTTCCGATGATATGTTAGCAAAACTATTAGTGACAGGATTTACATCGCTCATTGTGTTTCAAGCGTTGATAAATATGATGGTAGTAACTGCAACCGCTCCAAACAAAGGGATTGCGCTGCCATTTATCTCGTTTGGTGGTTCATTGACGTTTTTTTATGCAATTGCAATTGGAATAATCTTGCGAATTGCTGGTGAAACGAAGCTTACTTCAACATCTTCAACCGATACAGATAATTCTGATAAATCTAATCATCAGAATGACAACAACTCGGAAACCAAGCGAATTGCTGCCTAGTATTTTGTCAAGCTAGTACGTTGTAATATTATTTTTACTAAATCTTTGGTGGGTCAGCAAAAAAACAATACAAGCAGTTGTATGATTGCAGTTCGTCCATAATTTGTTGCTAAATCGATTTCATA
>CAYZQB010000111.1:0-10699 GCA_964480395.1 uncultured Planctomycetia bacterium | reverse complement strand
GGATGGTGAAAAGTAAATGGTGGCACAGGCATCCCTGCCTGTGTCTAGCAACATTATCATCAATGGCAGCCACGATGCTTGTCCTACCGATTGTATGTTTGATGAAATGTCTGTCCAAGTAACTCATCTTAAATATCCGTTATTATTTATAGCGAATGCCTGTATCAGATTTTTTTCGGTCATTTACCGGCGTGGAATACGGAGAATGAACACGTTTCAGCGATTCAACAATCTTGGCGTTCGAGCCGGTATCTGTCGTAATAATCTTCTCAACCTTGCCATCATCCCTGCGCCGATAAGAAGACATATTGTTATTCAGATAATCGAAATATCGTCCTTGAATATCCTGGAAAAGATTAATTTTGCATAGAACTTTATGTTTTGTGTGCACATCCGAAGGAATTATATCCAAAAGTTTTTTCTCTTTTTCGATAACCATGAAATCACCCGATTCGGAAACAAATCCAACATAAAAATCGTTTGTGCTTCGGAAGTAGAAATCTGCGTTCAGCACGAATAATTCTTTGTCAACCTGCTCGAAAACACTGTTTTTAATCACAACAAAAACCTTGCCGTGGTGAGACAGAATCCTATCTGAAACGAAATGATCCGGCGTATGAATGAGAATAATCTCATCAGCTTTGATATTGGTCACATTTTCATAATTTGTGTGCAAGACTGAATCTGCGTTTGTAGATTCGTGGAACACGACATTTTTTTCATACATTGAAATTGCTTTTACAAGTCTTTCCTCAGACCATGTTTTCTGGGTGAAATCGTTGATATTACCAATAATCAGATGAGAATCGTTGAAACTTTCCTTATTCATTTGCATGTTCGAAATATCGACGTTGTGAGTATTTTCAGCAAGTGTTTTGAATAAATCAAGATTGTAAATTGTATCTCCAGAGAAAAAAACTGACTCGTTCTCAGTCGAAATTTTTATACCAATGCCGGTCAAACCATGCCAGTTATGACTTTTAAATGCTTCGATTTTGAAACCGTCATATTCATACACTCTATTATCTTCATAGAAAACTTTAGAATCGAACGGATAATAAGATTCTGGTTCAACCCAAAGGTTCGTCATTGGATCCTTGAAAAGCATGCGTTTGGAGAATGTTTCAGGATGAATAATGACCTTCGCTTGTTCCGGTGCGAGATATTGGTCATCCTGATTCATCACATGCCAGGTACCATGATGTGTTGTTGTCAGACTTTTGTTGTCAATTTTGAATTTTGCAGATGGACCCAGACGGAATTCTTCAATAAAATCGTCGTATGGAACATCAATCGATCTTTGTGAATCATGGGAGAGTGTACGCTGCAGCGGATTCGAAGAAGTTTCCCTCAAATCCTTTAAAAGTGTCTCGGAAGTCAACAATTTAATTCTCCGCTTTTTTGCTGCTATGTAATATCTGTACAACGCAAGATCAGTAAACCATCGTTTATGGTCGCCATGCAAGTGCGTAATTATCACGCCTTCAAGATTGTCAATGATATCAATATCGAGAATCTGAAAAATTGGTGCACCACAGTCAATTAAGAAGTTTTTGTCCTTAATCGAAATAAGATAACCGGAAGATTTACCTGTTTTCGAAAACGGGCTAGAATCTCCCAAAATCCTGATTATTATTCCGGTTTGTTCATACAAAGCAGAAAACCTTTCATATTGATGAATATCAATCGATTATTACTCGAGTATTTTACAGATTCACAACTTTTTTATTGTATCGAATTTTCGTAGTAGTTTTCAGCAATTTTTAAATTTTCTAATGCTTTTGATTTATTGCCCTTCATTATGTCAAAATATGCCAAAATCTCATAATACTGACCATAAATCAGATTGAGGTAGTATTCGCTTACATCAGGCTGTTCCTTGCGGATTAAAGGAATTATTTCGGATGCTTCGTTGAAATATATTACAGCCATGTTTTCACTGTCGGTAATACCGCTGCCACCATCATCAATATTCTGCATAACCTGCGACAAGGATAAAAGCGCAACCGCCTGACCATAAAGATTATCAACTGTCTGTGCTTCAATAAGCGCAATACGAAAATATTTCAACGCTTCGCTGAATTGGTGATGCTCAAGATTAAATTTACCACTATCCAGGTAATCCTGAAATGCTTCAGTAGGTGATTCTTCAGGAGTCGCAGATGAGCAACCGATGAAAACAACAATAACAAGCAGTAAAAGAGTTTTTTGCATAATATTAAGTATAAAATATTTTCGCTGAGTTTATCACATATACATCGAAAATTTCGCAGAAATATTAACAACCTTGGAATTTTTTCCATAAAAAAAACCTGCCGACTCCGACAGGTTTATTGTTTGTATAACTATTACTGGTCATGGAAATAAATCAGAATATCTTTTACTTCGATTTCATCAAAAGCAATTTTCGGTCTTAAATCTTTCATATAATGTTTTTCAATACTTGTTCTAGTCGCAAGTTTTGAAATCGGTTTAGACAGAATAATAAGGTCTGTCGTTGATGTTGGTACTTCAACAACTTTGACACCAAGTTCGGTTAAGTATGTTAACATTTGAGCGTTGCTGACATTGGATTCAGGCGGTTCAAACTTTCCGATGAATGCGACAGTCAGGAATTCCGCTTTCCCGTTGACTTTTCTGAAAAATGGATTGCTGATTTTGTCGCCTTTGAGAATCTCAGTACCGGGATATTTGATAATCAATCCGCAAGTAGCGTAATGATCCTGTCTTAGAACCAGAACTTCAAGCAAGCCCTTGACATTCGTTTCACCGCCGACTTCATTGTATACGATGAATCGCATGCCAGGAGCAATTTTGTCGGCTTTACCAAGATTAATATTGTAATTCTTGTTCAATCTATCAGTAAACGTTATAACGCCATCTGCACCTTGTGATGGTCGAAGCTTGCCTTCAGATTTGATGTCATCAGCAATTTTTCCCTTGAGCGAAAGGAAATTTTTCTCAAGACTAACCAACCGTTTTTTATGTTCTCGAATCGCTTTTTTGAAAGGTTCCGAAAGTCTGGACAAACTTTCTCTAAGCTCTTCAGCCATATCTTCAAGGTCAGATACAAGACGAAGAATTTCATTTCTTTCAACGTTGGCTTTTTCAGTTTCAGCACCAAGTTTTGTTATCCGATCACTAACTTCTGAGGTTAAAGTTGTATTTGTTTCTGTAATGTCTTTGTCTAATTGATTTTTCTGTTTTAGCGGAGCGGAAGGTAACGGCACATCTTTGTCATTTGTCTTGAAAACCTGCAAAAGTTTGAGCTTAAGCATTTTATTCATTTCGACAAGCGTATTAATCGTCAAGGTTTGTGCTTCAACGATGCTTTCAAGGTTGATTCCTGCCTGATATGCTGGATTCGTTCTAAATCTTCTCGAATTGACATCCATCATCGAATCAGCAATTAATGCTGCGAATTCGAGGTTTGCCACGTTGAATTCATCCTGAGGAAGATTTACACCAGGCTGGATTATACCATCGGTATAGATTCTTTTGAAAAACGCATTATCGTTGGGATGAAGCAGAACGAGCAATTCTGATGCTTCATTCCTTGCCTTGGATTCAGCGATTTTAGGAAGAATAAACGTTTTTTGTTCATCATTAATTGTTGTTGTCAAAGTTGACAATGTACGAACAAGCGATACACATTCGGAATAAGCACCTAAAATGAGTTCGCGTGATTTAATAAGATCACTGAGTTTCAAGCCACTTTTATTAACAAATGCTGCATATTCATTCAAGGCAGTTTGAATATTCAAAACATACTGCTGAGCTTTTGTTTCAATATCGTTAATCTGGTTGTTTATCGCATCAATTTCATCTCTTCTGAGTTTTTCGGTAACATTCTCAGCTTCTTGAAAGAAAATCTTGAAAGCGTTAATAGCATCACCAATATCGGTTTGTTTCAAGCTTGCGATAAGACCATTGGATTTCGCAATCTGAGTTTGAATATCCAATCCAATAAACTGCCCGTAATCAACGAAATGCTGAGATTTGATATTGTTGAATTTTTTCAGTAATTGTTCCTGTGCAGTAATCCATGAGTAAATTTTTTCAAGGTCTTTTTCATAATTAATTCTTTTCGCTGGTTTCTTCATTTTTTCTTCAATTGTGTTGAGATTTGCTTTCGCTTTATCTCCTTCACGAGTAATCTGTGCGGGTATTTTATCAGCATCAGCACTGCTGAATCCGGTCTTATTCTCAATCGACTCAAGCTTTTTCCGCAGATTAACCGTGCGAATGAACAATGACGATTTAATGCTCAGCTCAACATCATCTTTTTCACTGTCAGGAGAATATGTAGTCGGAAGAACGGTTCCGATTGCATTATCCACTGCTTTTTCCTTTTCAATTATTTGGATCTTCTCATTGAAAAAGTAATAGCAGAATCCTGATGTCATAATGAACAGCACAAGAAATATTAAAAATGGTATTAAAAATCTAACTTTCTGCATTGAATAAACCTCCGTTGAGGGTTGTATTTAAGTTTTTTTATTTATTCATTCCAAGTAAATGTTCAACTTCTTCGGGGCGCATAAATCCAAATGTTGTTCTTGATTTATACAACTCATGTCTTGGATCTATCCATTCACCTGCACTAACCTGGGGTGGCTTTTTGAAAATGTATTTATAATAGGGATCATTTTCATAATCGAAACCGAGAATGATAACTTCAGTGTCGTAAACAATCTCGTCGTCAACTCTGAAACCTCTTTTCTCAAGGAAACCCTTCATCTGGTCTCTGGAATATTTCGAGAACTCACCACCGAAATAACCAAGAAAACCGAATGATTTAACCTGACGGTTTGTGTATGACATGCTGCGAATCTTATCACCTGGTTCTGGGAAAAGATCATTATTGATAATGTTTGTTATGACGCACTGCGAAGTTCTTTCGGTCATCACTTTTTTTACCTGCAATATCCCGATTCGCTGGTGTTTTCCATTATCTTCATAACGAATGATATTGAATGTCATATTATCGAGAATGTGATCACGTGAACCAAGATTGATATATGCCCAGCGATCACCCTTTGAAACGTAGAAGATTGCGCCGTCGTATTCATTCTTCTGTGTTGCGATAGAAACGTATTCACCTGCAATTGTCTTAACTTTTTCGCGAATCTCTTCAACTTTGCGTTCTAGTTCGTCTTGTTCTATCATATCTTTTTCTAGTTCTTTTTTGATTTCAGCGATATTGGTGCGAATCGTCAATAATTCATTGTATGTTCGCATGAGTTCATCAAGCTGTTTATCCCGAACTTTTGTTGCCTGATCATCTGCTTCTGCTTTAGTGCGAAGCTCATCATCTTTTGCATCAAGGTCCTCGCGAACTTTTTTGTGCTTATTCATTGTGTTTTGTGATTCCGAACGATATGCTTTGTTGTAATCCTGAATCAAACCGAGGATAGCGTTATAAAGCGTATTATTCGCTTCCAAAACTTTATTAATAAAATTGTCTTGAGCTAAAATTATATCTTTCAGCGGTGGATTCTGCTTTTCTGCAAAATCAGCATATGGAAAAACCGATTTATATGTCAGATTTCCACTTTGATAATCGTCCTCAATCTTGAAAGGATATGTTGCATCATCGTCAACACCCCATTCCACAGGTTGAGTATAATTTGCTTCAAAAACATCGTACTTTTCATTTTTTAGCAACTCTGACTGAAATGTTATCGATGTTGAATCCGAATTGTCTGTTGAACCTGTAAAACCAATGAGTTTGGTGAGTTTTGTATGCTCCATATCATTTCGGTCAACTAGCACCTGGTATCTTTTCAGGTCTTTTTCTTTCTCATATAGACCGTATATGATACCGGTTTCTTGCCCATCTGTTTTGCCGTAAATTCCACTATGTAAATAAAAAGCTAATCCAACCATGCCAATCCACGCAAACCCAGCAATAATCATAGGAATTAGCAAACTCGGACCGCCTTGATTTCTTCGACGAGCCATTAATTTCTCCTACTGTCGGGGGGGGTGTAACTGTGAAATCAGAATTCCACTTTTTATAAAATATACAGAGTTTATAGCAATATATTTTCCTAAAGAAAGCAATAAATCTCAAATTTTCTTACTCTTATTTTCTTATTAAGCATTTTAACACAGAATTATGTATTGAGCTTATTCGCAGTCAAAATTAAGTTTAATCTTAAAATGTCATCAAAGTTATACTCCCATGTCATACGTTTGAATTTTGTGAAAAAACCCGATTTTGCTCATTAAATTCGCATTGAATTGTATTTGTATAAAAATTGAAACCGATAAATAATCATAAGCAATCTAAAATGATATAAACAGATTTTATTAATGATGGAGAAAAAAAATGTGCGGAATTGTTGGGTACATCGGAAATGAAGAGGCAATGTCGATACTGATGAATGGCTTGACACGGCTTGAATATCGAGGATACGATTCCGCAGGAATCATCTGTATAACTCCCGAAAATACACTTGAAGGAGACAAACGCGCTGGCAAACTCGCAACTCTTAAACATATTTTCAAAGCATGGCAGCCCAAAGGGACAATTGGGATTGGACATACACGCTGGGCAACTCACGGCGCACCAACACGCGAAAATGCGCATCCGCACACTGCACCAAACAACAAAATCTCTATTGTTCACAACGGAATTATCGAAAATTATGATGAACTGCGAGACGTACTTCTTGAAAAAGGATATGAATTTAAATCTGAGACAGACACTGAAGTAATTGCGGTGCTAATCAACAGTTTCGTTGATGCAGGGCTATATTTCAAAAGCGCATTTATAGAAACAATCAAGAAATTACAGGGTTCATGGGCGATTTTAGCAATAAATACTGATGAACCCGACAAAATCATTGCTGCACGAAAAGATTCGCCTTTGGTCATCGGCATTGGTGAAGGATGCAATTATCTTGCATCAGATGTCCCTGCAATCCTTGAATACACACGTAAAATTATCTATTTACAGGAAAATGACATTGCATTAATTACAAGAGATAATGTGTGGATAGAAAACATTGAAGGTGAGATGCAGACGCGTGAAGTATCGGAAATCACATGGACTATGGAAGATGCTGAAAAGGGTGGTGAACCGCATTTTATGCTCAAGGAAATCAAAGAGCAACCGTCAGCAGCATCGAAAACCATAGGTGCTTACTGCAAGAACGGCGGAACTCTCGAATTTCCGGAGCTTACGTTGACTCAAGACGATATTAAGAAGATTGACCGAATAATTATCGAAGCATGTGGGACTGCTTATCATGCGGGACTCGTGGCGAAGTATTACTTTGAGGAACTTGCGAAAATTCCCACCGAAGTCATTTACGCCTCAGAATTCCGCTATGCCAATCCGGTTGTAACAGAGAAAACGCTTATGATTGCGATTACCCAGTCAGGCGAGACTGAAGACACAAAAAAAGCCATGCTGCTTGGTAAAAAACTCGGTGCAAAAACGCTAACAGTCTGCAATGTTGTCGGCTCATCGATTCCGCGCGAAAGCGATTCTGTGATTTACACGCTTGCAGGACCTGAAATTGCTGTGGCATCGACAAAAGCTTACACCACGCAGGTTCTGACGATGCTGATGGTTGCGATGAAATTCGGCTATGAAAAAGGAACATTGAAACCTGACAGATTCGAACAGCTCAAAACCACGTTGAAAACTTTGCCCGACCTCATGGAAAAAACCATAAAAGCATCAATTGAATCTGTGATACCCGTTGCGCATTACTGCACGTTTGCACCCAGTTTTATGTATCTCGGACGCAGGTACAATCTGGCGACAGCGTTTGAAGGCGCGCTCAAGCTCAAGGAAATTACGTATATTCATGCGGAGGGTTATGGCGCGGGTGAGATGAAACACGGTCCGATTGCCCTTGTTGACAACACTTTCCCCGTGATAGCAATTATTGCCAAGGGTGTTGTGCAGGACAAAATCATCTCGAATTTGAAGGAAATTGAGGCGCGCAACGGCATAATCATTGCGATTGCGTCCGAAAATATGGCTGATGTCAAGAAACTGGCAAGCTTTGTCGTTGAATATCCTGAAACCGAGGAGATATTCTCGCCGCTGCTGTCAGTGATTCCGCTGCAACTGTTGGCATACTACGTCAGCGTAAACCGCCAGATTGACCCTGACAAACCCCGCAACCTCGCCAAATCCGTCACCGTCGAGTAGGATGCACCCATCCCTTTTTTCGACATCATAGATGCTATGTAAATCTTATATTCTGTCCGCAACATACATTATTATTCTCCGCCAGATATTGACCATCCAATAAAAATATTAGGGTCATAAGATTGGAATTTTATATCTGTATTTGACAAATAAATCGATGAATTTAGATTGGATTTTCCAAATAATACATGAACTTCTGCGTCATTGTAAAGACTGAAACAATTAGTAAAGATTACATCATCAATTTTATCACCATTGAAATCTCCAGCTGATGAAATTGATTTGAACAAAGATAAACCGCCGATTGTGTGAATTCTCACATCAGCATTACTTAAACTCAATAATGATTGCGGATTGGAGCTTCCGTAAAAAATGTAAATATTTCCATCTTTTGGATAATTTGGATGATGAGAACCTGATTCACCGATTATTAGGTCGCTGAAACCGTCATTATTAATGTCGCCAGCGTTACTTACACAGGAAGCAAATCCAGCATCCATACTATCTCCGAGAATTCTTATATCAGCATCCAAAGGATTGATTGTAGAGCTGGGATTTGCTCTTCCAAAGTAAACGTATGCGCATCCAGCAGAGCGAACCTGATTATCATATCTCCTTGCACCGACTACGACATCGTCATAACCATCATTATTGATATCACCAGCTTTAGAAACAGTTTCTCCAAAATAATCACCTCGATTCTCACCGGTTAATGTTACATCAGCATCTGAAACACTAATAATTTTAGGTGGATGTGATTTACCGAAAATAATATATGCATTTCCACAATTTGTTGCAGGGGTACCAACAATTAAATCATCATATCCGTCATTATTAAAATCTCCAGCACTTGAAACGCTTGTTCCATATAATCTTAGATTGACATTTCCGCTAATTTGCAAATCAGCTTTTGAGTAATCAAATTTTGATTCCCAATTTTCTTTGCCGAAAAATACAAATACACTACCATATCCGACTCCAGTAGCGGCGATTATAATATCGTTTATACCGTCTTTGTTAAAATCACCCGCAGATGAAACAACCCATCCAAAACCATCCAATCTTTGTATCCCAGTTATTTTGACATCAGCATCAGTATAATTCAATTCGGACGGAGGATTTGTTCTGCCAAAATAAATCAAAACACAACCAGTACTCTGACCATATTCGGTGTCATGATAATTACCAATAATGATATCACCATAACCGTCATTATTTATATCTCCAGAAGTTGCTACATAACTACGAATTTCATAACTATCCATACGATATTTAAAAATTGTATCAGCTTCATTACAGTTAACATTTTTAGAATAATTATCACTCCCAAGGAAGAGATATGCAAAATCCGAGTCATTCCCACTAATTGCATTATCTGCAGACACACCGATGATGACATCATCAAAGCCGTCTCCGTTGAAATCGAAAGGTATATTGCAGACTACACCAGTAATCGTAAAAATATATGGGTTTTCGTCCGGGTCATCGTTGGCAATGCTGATTTTTGCAGATTTACGACCAATACCTGTCGGTGCTAAAGTGATTGAAAAAGTTGTGGATTCACCCGGATTTAGCGAGTGTTTTGTTGCTGTTTGGTCAATTATGAACATTGAAGCATGTGAACCACTAATTTCAATCAAATCTGGCGTACCGGTTAAATGAAGAAGTTTACTTCCGATACTTTCAATTGTGAAGATAAGTGTCAAGCTTGGATTACCGAGATAAATGCTGCCAAAGTCAAAAACTCCTGTGTATGAGGGGATATTCTGCGTATCCTGCCGAACGTTGATGTCAATGATTATCCCTCGACCCTTAATCGTGAAGGTATAAGGCGTTTTATCCATGTCGTTGTTTTGAATGGACACAGTTGCTAAATAAAACTTTGAAACAATGGGCGAAAATTTAATGCGAAATGTAGTCTTTTTGTCAGGTGAAATGGGCGTGCTGGGCTGAGAAGTAACAATGAAATAGTTTGAATCAGCACCAAGAATTTCAATCAATGGCGAACCAGTCAACTTCAGGCAGGTGTTGCCGTTGTTCTGAATCGTAAAAATCACGGTTGATGATGTATTTACCTCAACTCTGCCGAAATCGAACATGCCAGTTTCTGCTGAGATGCCATCTGCTCCCTGCTTGACATGTATGTCCGCCGTCGGATTTATCAGCACCCCACAGCCCGTTACAACAATTCCGAAGATTATTGTCACCATAAGAGTTTTGATAAAATTCATGATAACCTCACAACATAAAAACATATACATAATTATAGTATAATCTATTGAATAAATAATTGTAAATAAAACTAATTTTGTTTGATGAAATTATGGGAATGGAATCACGAAAAAAAGGTTGAAATTTTGTGATATAATATTCTAATGCTCATATAACAACTTTGGAGTGCAAACATGGATATTCTCACACTGAATTGCGGAAGCTCATCCGTAAAATATATGCTTTATCGCTGGGACAAGAAGGAAATCGTCTCTGAGGGAGTTGTCCAGCGCGTCGGCATTCCCGGCACGTTCA
>CAYZQB010000110.1:0-10751 GCA_964480395.1 uncultured Planctomycetia bacterium | reverse complement strand
GCAAACCGCCACCGCCTGCACCTGGACCATCTGCAATCCCGTCATCACCGCCCATACCGTTATTTCCACCACCATCAGAGTATGTGTCACCGCCGTCTTCAGTTGTGCGACCATCTATTGTCGAAAATGTACCGGAATTTGTTTTTCCGCCGCCACCGCCAGCAATGATGATTGCGTCATTATTGGATTTACAGACATAGCTGGCACCGCCACCGCCGCCACCTTTTGACGAGTATGACGTACCACTATCTTTACCTTTTTGTCCAGTGAGAATTTTTAATGTATCTCCCGGAGATACAGTGAAATCACCTTTCATTCTTGCACCTTTGCCGCCAACACCAGCGTCACCTCCGCCTTCAGCACCCCATACTTCAATTGTGAGCATTGTAACACCTGCAGGGACAGTCCAGTTTTCAATACTTCCAGAATAGCTGAAAGTTTTAACAATCGGCACACGTCCTTCACCTTCGAATTGGAAATCGTAAGGTGTGGCTTCATTAATAGCATCGTGGACAATTGTCAGTGTATCGTTATAAGCAGAATTTGCTGAGGGTGAAAACTCAATTTTAAGAGTGATTTTGTTACCAACTGGAATCAACTGAGGAAGATTGACAACATTTCCGTTATTGTCCCTAACTTCATCGACTGCATAGTTCGTTCCAGTAACGAATGAAGCACTTGAAACTGTCAGCGGGTCTACGCCATCGCTTGTGATTTCGAGGTCGAGAATTGATGGAGCTGCTGTAGAATGCGAACCAATATCCCAAGGAGAAGTCTCGTTGAACATAATCTCAGGAGCAAAAGTTACACCTTCACCATCGATCGGAATTGATAATGGTTGAGTTTCGTTGACAGCATCGTGAATTATCTCAAGAGCAATCGGGAATGTACCATCAGTTGTTGGGCTGAATTCCAGTGTAAAAGTATGATTGAGTCCGGGTGTAATTGAAAAAGGTGCATTACCTGCTGAGATAGCGTACAAAGCAGCATTTGCACCAGTAAGAGCGATGTTTGTAACTGAAAGGTCTGCTGTTCCGACGTTTGATATTATAAAATCATTTGTTTTACTGACGCTAACATAAACGATTCCGAAATCATAGGATTTGTCACTGATGTCCATTCTGGGAACGGGAATTCCCTCACCTTTAAGATCAACTTCCTTCGGTTTTGTTGCTGCATCATGAACAATTGTCATCAAAGACGCAAGAATACCAGCAGAAGTCGGTTCAAACTTGATTTCAATAACATGTTCAGCATTTTTCAAAAGATTTATTGGAACATTACCACCCTGAACGATTGTGAAATCACCTGAACCATTAAGAGTGATATTAGTGATTTTGATGTCTTTACCATACTTGTTTTTCAGCGTTAGCTGAAGACTCTCAGAATCCCCAATGTTAGTCGTTCCGAATTTAAGACTACTCGGAGAAATCTTAAGTGTTTTATCTTCGGATGAACAACTGAATGAAATCAATGTAAAAACGAGTAGAAGACTGAGTACTATTGTACGATTCATAAAACCTCCTAAAAATTTAAAAAGTGGTACATTATGAAAGTTAAGTGTTACATAATAAGAAATTGTTTATTAAAACTACAAAAAAATTTGTAGAAAAAGTTTTTTTTAACATATCTTGTCAAAAATACACTACATCATCATGTATTCGCTTAATCCACACTTAACTTAATGTTGGTTTATGAAAAAACGATATATATTTAGAATAATTCCAATCGGACATGGAAGAAAAGAAAGATTTTTACAGTGATACCTAATCCAAGTAAATATTGGTGACCCTATGGGGATTTGAACCCCAGTTATAGGACTGAGAATCCTACGTCCTAACCGGGCTAGACGATAGGGCCACTTCGATAATTTCATTCACGAAATCTTACAAAACAATTTCGGCTCTTCAAGTGAATTTTACATAATGTTTTGCAGATTCTGATGTATCGGATTGAATAATTTTCAATTCTTCAACAATTTCTCGATTCAATCCCTTAAAAATGACAGATTTACTTAGTCATTCAAATATTTGGGTAAATTGTTGTTTTGATTGAGTTTGCAGGAGGATTAGCAAATATTTCCGGTAATTGGTCAAGAGTTGCTGAACCTGTAAGCAGTTTATCAATATCAAGTTTACCTGAAAGCAGCAATTCCCTTGCTTCAAAAACAGAATCAGGCGTCAGATGAAAAACTCCCTTTATTGTGTTATGGTTGTAATGAGTTTTGAAAACGTCAAGATTGTATGCTGTATCACGAACTGGACCGCTGAAAAACAGAAATTGACCACCCAAATCCAAACAATTGAAAGCAGCATCAAAAACCACTGAATTTCCAGTTGCTTCGATGACTATTTCAGGCAAATATTCATTTTGGTGTTTTCTGACAATATTATACATCACGGAATTTGAAATGCTTGATGGATTGAGAGCTAGATTAGCACCAAGATTTATTGCGAGATTTCTTCTGAATTCGTTAAGTTCAACAACAACCACGGTTTTATGATGTACTTTAGCCAAAATGTTTACAAACATGAGACCAATTGGACCTGCTCCGAAAATCAGGATTTTTTCCACATTTTCAAGATTTAGGTTTTGAATTCCATGAACTACGCATGATAGAGGTTCAAGAAGAGCAGCTGTTTCAAACATAAGGTTTTTGGGCTTTTTGTAAACATTCGTTTTGACGATTCTACTTGGAAGTTTTAGATATTCAGCGAATGCGCCGAAAGCCATTGTCTCAACAATCGTTGTACACAGATTTGGCAAACCTTTTTTACAATATCGACATTCTAAACATGGCGCACTTTGCACACTCATAATCTCGTCACCTTCACTAAAATTAGTCACATTTTTGCCCAGTTTCACTACAATTCCCGAAAATTCATGACCGAATCGAATAGGAAATTTCAGCAGGTTGTATCCCCTTCGATACATTTTATAATCTGTACCACAGGTGTTGGCAGCCATGATTTTTACTACAATTTCCCCATCTGCAGGCTCAGGAATCGCAATTTCTCTTAGTTCGATAATTCCTGGTTCGATTAAATATGCTGATTTCAAGGTTCCTCCGCGTTATCTAATACTTGTGATATTAAAGCAATAATCAAAATAATTCTTACTTCACCTTGGAGCAAAATAATATATAATCTTTATAAAGTTTTATTTATATCATTATGATTTGTTGTATTGTGTTTTATTATTGAAACCTCTGGGCATATTGTTAATTAGGAAGATGAAATGAGTATTGAGCCTTATCTCTTATTCGGAAGACTTTGTTTAAAATCTAAGCTGTTTTCCGCAAAAGAATTGCGAAAAGCAGTAACAAAGCAATTCAATGACCAGAAAGAAGAGAAGAAAAAACTCTTCGGTGAAGTCTGTGTCGAGCTTGGTTTTATTACAGAAAAACAATGTAATGAAATTCTTGCGATGCAGCAATCGGAGGAAATTCATCCTGAAGCAACAGTTTTCGGTCATTTAGCAGTCGTAAACGGATTTATATCAAAGAAACAGATTACAGAATGTCTAAAAATACAGAAAGAATTGCGTGAAAAGGGTGACAAGAAGAGAATTGGTGAAATTTTATATTCTGAAAAACTCATGGCACCAATTCAGGTTCGATCAATCCTTAAAGCTCAGCAACGTCTTAGACAAGGTATACGTTCAACGATGTATCTCAGCAATGAGTTTATGGACAAGTCAATTAATAAAAATATTCTAAAAAAAGAATCTGACCAAGCTGAGAGTATTGATGCTGACGAACTTGAAGTGCTTATTCCGAAAAAGACACAAAAACAGAAGAAAACTGATACAAAAAGAACTAAGGATGGCAAGAAAATCATTACCTCAGAAAAAGAAGATGCGAAAAGTCATTACAAAACTGCTACTGAGAAAAAAACCAAGAAACCATCCATTGATGAAATTGCAGCTCGGTTGAAAACACTCGAAGAGGATTTCGGTGGAATGTTCGAAGTTTCAATCGATGAGGACGATGCTGTTGATATTGTTGACGATGCAGAAACTATTGGCAAAGGGATTATTGAACCTAAGCAAATGGATAATGAATTGGATGAAAACGTTTTTAAGATTCGAAAAGAAGAGCAGAAATTGCGTCGAACCGACCAGATGAAACTCCGCGATGGTGATCCAATTGTTGATACAGTTAATGATATCAAAGCAAAACTTAAGAAAGGTTCCGAAAAAACACAACAAGACGAAGTATATATGAGCAAACAATCGACGGAATATCTTGCCAATCAGATTGTATTCGAGACTGTAAAAAATGAGGAGGAAAATTCCTCGATTACAAAGCAAGAACAAGATTTCTTTGACAAAAACATAAGAGAAACATTATCAAGTGAAATCGAAATTATTAAAAGCAATGGAACGAAAATAACATCTCCAAAGAAAAGAAAAAAAGATTTATCAAAGCAAACAAAGGATAAATCATTGACAAGATTAAATAAATCACTTCAAATTCCGAAAGAAATTAGAACTGATGATTCTCCAGAGAAAAAGACAGCAATATATCAAGAAAGAAGGAAGAATCTTTTCAAAGGTAGAATCGGCGAGAACTCGAATTCACTAAAAGTTGATTTGAAAAGGAGTTTTCCGATTGTTGCTGTATTGCTGATTATTATTTCTTTAATAATGTTTGGTGTTACAACATATATTTTTATTCAAAACATTTAGGCTACTATATAGTGAAGTATTGAGGTTTAATGTGAAAGACAACAACAAAGCTTTCAATGAAGAATTTGAACAAGCAAAAGTACTAGCGATTACGAAAACAGCCAAGAGTATCAAGACTGTTTATTCAACGATGCTAATTGTTTTCATTTTCGCACTTGTTTTTGCAATAGTTATTATTGGAATGGAATTTTTTTCAAGTGGTGTAACTGTAATTGGTGAAATAAAACCACCAGTAAATAAGATAATTCATACGGGTGTTGTAGATAAAACCAGTTCATTACCAATCGAAAATGAAATCATTGATTTAAATGACAGATATCAGTTAAATGATTTGGATGATATCGTTCGAATTGATCCAATAGAAGATGTTGTAACTCAGGAAGATTCATCAAACGGTTTTAATATTAAAGATTATGATGAGAAAATACTTACTGAATTCCAAGAATTGATGAATAAAGGTGTAACCGAATTTTCCAAGTATGATTACAAAAAAAGCCGCAATATTTTCGAAAATGGAAAAAAATTCCAGGAAATTCCTTATCATGAGATAAAAAGGGTGAATGCTTATTACGATATGACACTTTGCATGATTGATATTATCAAAGATATTGTACCATTTCTACAAAAGTATAAGCTGATTAAATTGACACCTCCTATTGGATTTAGCGGAAACGAATTTGAAGGTTTTGTTAAAAAAGAAGTCGACTTACTGAAAGTACAAAAAGAAAATGGTCGAATATATCTTAATTTTATGCATAAAAATGGTGGGAAATATTATCCATTATCGAGTGAATGGCAAATTGAAGAATTACCGGATAATCTGATAAATACAAAACTAATTGAATATTATAGGATTCAGGAACAATCTATTAAACTTATTGAAAGTGATAAAATTCATCCTATGGATTATATTAACAGACTGATTAAGCTTGCATTAGAGATAAAAGATATAAATGGTTTCGATTCAAAAAGTATTGCACATAATTACTTTAGGGATGCTTTTGAAATAGATAGATATCTTTTTGAGACAATAAATCTGCACAAAGACGTAAGATATTTCGATTGGTTAGCTGCTATTGAAAACAAGAATATTGAAAAAGCCGTTAAATTGCGTAAAGCAATGGAATTGAATTATCCAAATGCTTGGGAATTCAGAAATGATAATCCCGAGGAAACGCTTATTCAAAAAGCGAAAGATGAATCTGAACAAGATGCAAACGGAATTTATGATCCTAACAATGATCCTGAAGTTCTCAAAAAAAGACGACGTTTAACGGAAAAATCTACAAAAGAAAAGATTTTTTATTATTTAGATTATGCTAAAGAAGCTGAAACAAGAGGAGATAACGGCTGGTCTGTGATTTTAAATATGAAAGAGGACGGTGAAAATAGAAACGAGATACTTAAAGATGCAATCGATCAGTGGACACTATCAAAATATTGGTATCGTGAGGCAAAAAAGCTGACAACAGATGAAATAGAATCAGAAAAACTAGGTGATAAAGTTACGAAATTAAATAGAAATATTATTTGGGCAAGAAGAATGATTACAATGCATTAGATTTCAAATAATAATTAGATTTTCTAAACCGAACCTGTATATTATGTCAAACATCGATAATAAATATATATTAATTCAAAAAGAAGAACTTAAAAAAGCTTATTTATTTATTGCTAATGAGTTTTTAGTTAAGGAAAATAAAAAAATAAGTGATGAAATAATTTATGAAATAAAAGATAAATCAATTCTTCAACTTCTTAAAATCCTTGTGTACTTCATATCAATTGATAAATGTGCTTTTAATAATAATTCAATAAAATTTTCTTTTAATCACCTGTCGTCCATTCTAATACAAGCATGCCCGAAAATTTTAGCTGACCTTAATTGTATTAATTTGCATATATTCATTAAAAATAATGCATCGTTTAAATATCTTTCTGCAGATCATGTTGAAGAAATTGGTATTGTATACGATATTTTGCAAAACTACGTATTATCTGTATTAAATGGGAAATTGATTTTACAAACAAACAATAAATACAAGAAGAAAAATGGATCATACTATACCCCAGTTACAATTGTTGATTTCATTGTAAGAAATACTTTAGGTAGGTTTATTGATTATAAAATTGACAAATTTAATAAGACTAAAAAAACAGAACCTATAGATGTAAAATATAAATTGATAAAAGATCTTATGAAGGTTAAAATTTTAGACCCATCAGTGGGTGGAGGAATTTTTCTTATTCGAGTGATTAGATATTTTGAAAAAAAGATAAAGGAATTATGTACTGGTACCTCTAATATTGACATGAATACAGTATTCGATAAATTTATTAGCGAATGTATTTATGGTTTTGATATCGATCCAGTTGCTGTAGAAATAACTATAATTTCTTTGTATTTGTTGTCCTCAACAGATAATACTAATAAATTATTGACAAATATTGTATGTTCTAATTCACTTAATTATATTATAACAAATAGAAATATTTCTAATGTAAATGATGATATTACAAATCACATAATTCATAAAGAAAAAGGTTTCGATATAATTATTAGCAATCCACCATATCAATTTGGCGAACATATTCCGAATTCAATTAAAGAATTAATTAGGCATTACAAATTCGCTGCTGGTCAATACGATGTTTACTGGCTTTTTTATGAATTGGCGTTTCAGAAATTATTGAAAAAAGACGGTTATCATGGTTATATTATTCCCGATGCATTCCTTACAAGAGATGATGTCGGAATTATTCGAGAAAATCTACGAAAATATTCGATCCTCGATATTTGGCACGTTGGTTCTGTCTTCAATCTTCCAAAAGTTAGTGCAATAGTATTAATTTGGCAAAAAAATAAACTCAACAAATTGCATAATATTAATATAAAGGATAAAGATAATAATCATAGTTTAAACAAACAGATTCTTTACTCACAGTTTCAAGGTAATAAATTTTGGATATATCTGAAAACTTATGAACATTTTCAATTAATAGAAAAAATGAAACAGAATAATAGAATTATAGGTGATATTGCAATTATTCATCGTGGAGAAGAACTTGGGAAAAACTCTTTTATGGCATATTCCAAAGATTGTATTGGCATTTTAAGCGGGAAGAAAATAACACCGTTTAAAATTTACAAGCCTTCGTTGTATGTGAAAGATTTAGGAAATATCATTAAAAAGAAAATATACATTGGTGAAAAAATATTAATTAGAAAAACTGGCACTGATTTAATTGCAGCAATTGATAAGAATAATACAATATTTTTACAGTCAGTATACTCTTTAAATATTCAAGAAAAAATTTTAGTTAGCACTTCATTCAATTTATTGAAAGTTTTACTCGGATTTCTCAATTCGCGACTTCTGAATTTTTACATTTATCACACATTTACAGCATACAAGCTAATTTATCCACAACTTAATCAATCAACAATTCTTGAAATCCCGATACCAGACAATTTTGTTAAAACTGATTGGAACAAACTGATAAATACTGTCGATAAACGAACATGCTGCAATGAGGAAGCAATACCCCAGATTCAAGCTGAAATCGACTCAATCGTTAACTCAGCATACAAACTTAATAAAAAAGAGTGCAATCTCGTCAATGAGCATCAAACCAGACTTTCATTTAAGCGTTAAATATCAGAAATAGTAGGAGCAAAAATGGATACAGATTCTCGGAAAATTAGTATTAGTATGATAATTCCTTTGATAATTTCGATATTTATCACATTTTCATGCAGTTCTACATCACCTGAAGTTGAGAAATTTCAGCAAGCTAATAATCAGCAACTCCTTGAAATCCTTTCAAATGGTAATTTGAGAGAAAGACAAAAAGTTTCTGCTCTGTTGAAAAACAATGTGAAAACTGAGAATAAGCAAGCTTTCATTTTATCGCTATCATCCGATGAAGACGATGTTGTTGCTGCTAACTGTGCGATTGCACTTGCAAAAATTGGTGATGCAGATTCAATCAAAGTTTTAGGTGAATCCATACTTAGTTTTTCTGGCACACGTGCTGAATCTTGCGCATGGGCTTTGGTTAGTCAGGGAATCAACGAGAAAATCATGACGACTGTTGAATATTTGATAAAGAGAAAACCGAAAATGCTGATTGTTTTTTCGGATGCGTTGAAATCAAATAACAACAACGTTGTACTTGATTTTTATACAAAAATTCTTGCCGACCGAGACAAATATCCGACTGATGTTGTTGCATCGATTATCTATAAAATCGGTTGTATCAGTGATAAAAAGAGTCTGCCAATACTTTATAACATTTACTATCATACAAATAACTCAGACCTAAGAACAAAAGCAAAACAAGCAATCGATTGTTTTCCTGAAAAAGTTACAAGTGAGTATGCTCTTAATTATGACGAAATAATAAAACGAAACGCAATGGATCGAGAAGAAGAATTGCGAAAGAAACAAATTATTATAACACGCAGACTCGAAAAACTCAAACCACCGATTTCCTATGAAGAAATGAAGAAGAAAGTTGAAACGCAAAAAATTATTCTTGTAAAAAAACTCGAACTTATCAAAGATTACGCTACTGTTGGACATCCAGGAGGTTTCAACCAACAGGTCAACGAAGGTGAATTACTCGCTATCAAAGTGCATATCGAAAACATAACTGGTCTTAAATTCAAGCAATTATCGGGATATTGCTATTCATATTCGAAATATGTACAAGTGCTAAACCGTCGAATTATCTTTCAGAAGTTTAATGCACTTGAAACTCAGTCAAGTGTCAATTCACTTATGCTCCTTGTATCACCTAATGTTAAAGCGAATGAGAAAATTGAATTATTCTTCCAGTTTGGCGAAAGCAAACAGGGAGAGAGAGATTTGGTAATTTATTCCAAAGCTGAGATGATAATTAAATCCCTGCCTTTAGGTTCATTCACTTTCGAAGTATCTAATTTTGATGATGATCAATGGGGTTTAAGCGAGGGTAATAGTGATGGAATTCTGCAATGGGGTGAAAGATGCGAAATCGAAGTTCTGATTCGAAATATAGGCAAAATATATGTCGAGACTGCACAACTTGAGATTATTTCATTGAATCCTCAAGCAAAACTAAGTAAAGAAAGGATAAATTTGGCTGAAATTAATACGGACAGCGATGATGGGAATTCAGTTATTATTGATTTTAGCTTATCATCCGATTATGAGGGCAAATATGACATGTATATGCTGTTAAAACTCAACATTGTTGAAGAGAAAAAAATTATAGGTTCTTGGATCCAGAAACTGATGATAACTGTTGGCGAAAAAACTCCGAAACTTGTTGGGAAAGTCTATTCATACAAGTCTTTTGATATGTTGAAACTTATTGATGTTTTCGTAGTTAATCAAAATAATTATGACCTTCAGGAGTTGTTTCTTTTCAACACAGAAATTGAATATATGGATGCAAAATCATCGTTGATTTTAGAAACTGAATAATCATGACATATGATAAGAAAATCGAATTATTCCCGATTGGTTTTTTGCATACACCCTTTGAAACCAGAGCTCCGTTTCAACCTGATGTTAATATTGAAAACAGCATCGAATTTTGGCTAGAACTTGATGAAAAATATATTCCTGCACTCGATAAACTTCCATTTTTCAATTATATTCATATATTATTTTATTTAGATAGGATTGACGATCAGGTTAAGTTGAAAGCACATCCTCCATCACTTGCTGGAAAAGAGGTTGGGCTTTTTGCATCTCGGTCACCCTATCGACCAAATCATATAGCACTTAGCACAGTTAGATTGCTAAAAATTGAACACAATATCCTTTTTATTTCTTCAATTGATGCATTAAACAACTCACCAGTATTAGATATCAAACCTTATATTAAATCTCTTGATTGCAGAGAAGATGCAAATTCAGGTTGGAGTGATTTTTTTAATAAGCAGATTTAGGTTTTCTACTGTTGATGGACTATTCGTTGAATTCAACAGAATATACAGCATATTTCTATGAAATTTTAAACATTTTATGTGATATAACACTTAGGTAATGTAGAATAAATATTTGGAGTGT
>CAYZQB010000109.1:0-10774 GCA_964480395.1 uncultured Planctomycetia bacterium | reverse complement strand
AACAGAAAACATCAAATGAAATTCAAAATTTATTCAGGTTCAGCAACTCGCCAAAATCCCTGAGATTACTACGCTTCGCTCGTAATGACAGCGGGGTGTTATCCTTAACCATAGGCATCGATTTAGCGATAGTTAGCGTTTTGCAGGCGTTATTCAGGCAAAAAAGCTTTACTTTGCTATTCATCTGCATAGAAATCGATTCAGCATGAATTATGGACGAACTGCAATCATACAACTGCTTGTATTGTGCTATTTTGCTGCTACACATCGCTTTGTTTGTCATAAGCAATGACAGGGAAAAGTGGTGTGTACCTGGGAAACATTGTAAATGGTGGCACAGGCATCCCTGCCTGTGTCTAGCGACATTGTCATCATTGACATGC
The DNA here is from genome assembly GCA_964480395.1 of uncultured Planctomycetia bacterium. Lineage (GTDB taxonomy): Bacteria > Planctomycetota > UBA8742 > SKZP01 > CAYZQB01 > CAYZQB01. Next base: position 10,391 of record CAYZQB010000109.1, on the reverse strand, counting down.
AAGATGCCTATCCCACTGATTTATAGTAAATTGTTATAATGCACTAAGTTAGCTTTAATTATTCGAGTAGATGCGTAAATATAGGTTTTCCAGGTCGGTGAAATCCTTAAGCGCAGCACGGTAATAAACAAGTTTGTCAGGTTTCATGAGTCTAATTTCATGAAAAACTTTTTTCAGATCAGGATATACTGTTTTCAGGTCATCACCGTTAATTGCGCAAGTTTCCAGCGCGCGCCGCATCCAGTAACTCAAAAGCATGCGATTAAAACCGATTTCGCTGATAGACCGATAATACTGCAAATATGAAAGCCGAACCCGCGCATTGTTGACATCAAGAATCAAATTGCGCAGTTTGTCGGAAAGCGTTATGTATGCTGGATTTTGCTTGAATTCAGAACCATACATAATCGTATGACCATAATCTCGACAGAAATTTCTGAAGCGGAAAGTTTCCTCGTGATTTAATGCCAGTATTCTGTCAAGCAGCATTTTAGATTCATCACGCCACTTTGGTTTCAGATTCAGAAGCGAATTTGTACGTTGAAGCTCGCGTATTAAAACGTGTTCCGGCATTCTACCCGTCAGATTTTGATAAAAAAGAGCATAATTCCAACGCAAAATATCGCTTGACGGCAGTTTTGCAATCCCTTCCTCAAGGATGTCAATCCCTTTAATAACTGATGACCAACAAGAATCATCATTTGAAAATTTAACAGAAATCGTGTTTATCAGCAGGTCAGCCAGATAGCTGTAAACCTTAGGATTGCGCGGTTGAAGCTTTTGGGCTAGTGAATACAATGACACAAGCTCGAAATATTCACCTTCATCCTCATATTCGCGTGTTCTCATCCAGATTGAAATATTCGCAAACGAACGCAAAGGACCGACAAGTTTGGTGCTTAGCACTTCAGATGGTTCAACAGAAGCGGATTTTTTCGAAGGTTTAAGGTTTACTTTCGCACGCTCGCTGTTAGTCAGGTTTTTCATAAAAAACGCAAGAACAAGCAGAACCACGATAAGAATGATTTTCAATGATATTGCTCTATGTTTTTTCACGATCTGACGTCCCTTCAGCTTCACTCAAAACATCTGACTGGATTCTACAGACTTCGAGTATGCCCTTTTTTGCTACCTTCAGGATTTTTTGAAATTGCTCATCGTTTATAGGTGCTGTTTCTGCTGTACCCTGAATTTCAATAAATTCTCCGCGATACGTCATTACAACATTAAAATCCACTTGAGCTGCTGAATCTTCGTTATAATCAAGGTCAAGTAAAACCTCGTTGTTTACGATTCCAGCAGAAACGGCTGAAATAAGATACGGTTTTAACGGCATTGTACTTAAAACACCCATGCTGAATAATTTTTTAATAGCATCATGCAGAGCGACATATGCACCCGTTATTGCAGCTGTTCTCGTTCCTCCATCCGCCTGAATCACGTCGCAATCTATGTAAATCGTATGTTCACCGAGTTCTTCGAGATTTATCGCCTGCCTGAGCGAGCGACCAATCAAACGCTGAATCTCCTGCTCTCTGCCACCGGTTTTGCGTGATTTACGGGTTTGGGTTGAGCCCGGAAGCATAGTATATTCCGCTGTCAGCCATCCACCAATTCCGCTGCGATGTGGTGGAACTCTATTCTCGACCGTCGCCGTGCAAAGAATCTTCGTTCGTCCCCATGTTATCAGCACTGAACCATCAGGATATTCGATGAAATCCCGCTTAATCTCTATCGGTCTGAGTTCGTCGTATTTACGATTGTACGAGCGCATGTATTTCCTTTCAGGATTAACAGCTATCCAGCAATACGTTGCTTGACAACTTCACGTTTGTAAAGCTCGAAATATGCTAACGGGATTACAATCAAAGTCAACAATGTTGCGAACATTATACCGAAAATTATCGCGATACAAAGCGGTTGCCAGAAATATCCACCTCCGGTGAAGTTTAGTGTTAGTGGGATTAAGCCGAATATTGTCGTCAACGTCGTAAGAATTACAGGACGTAAACGGGTTTGACCCGCGCGAATAACTGAATTTCTGAGAGAAAAGCCCTTCTTTCTATTGTCGCGGATGCAGTCAACAAGCACAATTGCGTCATTTACGACAATTCCGGTCAAAGCGACAATACCGATAAATGACATAAGGTTAAATGTGTTGTCGGTGATGTAAAGCCCGAAGATTACACCTGCAAAACCAAGCGGAACAACTAAAATGATGATGATGGCTTGGCGAAGTGAGTTAAAATATAGAACCAGCACGAAGAAAATGAGCATCAGCCCAACAAATAAGGAAATTGTGAGTTCTTCGAACGATTTGTCGCGTTCTTCTGTCTCACCAACTAGATAATAGCTGACTTTTGAAGGAATCAGTTTTCTGAGTTCTTCATCGTTCTTAATTTCACTAATCAGCATGTTTTCAACCGATTTTGTATTAATGCCGGAAGCAAGATTGCATCTAACCGAAATCGCCTTTTTTTGGTTATAATGCCGTACAGCCTTGGGAATGCTTGTGTAGCTGAAATCTACAACTTGTGCAAGTGTAATTATCTCGTTCTGCGATGTCCTGATCGGAAGTCTGCGCAATCTCTCGAAATCCAGCTTATCGGAATCGCCAAGCTTAACAATGATCTTGATTTCATCGCCATCCCGAAGTATTTCACCAGATTCATATCCATAAATGGCTGATCGCAGAAGTAATCCTAAATTTGCAGGATTAATGCCGAATTTATTCCCATTTTCCTTGTTTATTTTCACTTGCAGAATCGGTTTTGTTTTCTGATAATCGATAGAAACATCCTGAGTACCGTCGATATTTTCGAGTATATTTTTGATTTTCATCGATGCTAAATACACGGTATCAAGGTCATCACCGGTGACTTTCATGGAAATGTCGGCACCTGTCGGCGGACCTTCGAAAACTTCATCAACTGTGATTTCAGCATCAGGCAATATTGGTATTCTTGAGCGAATTTCCTGTATAATCTCGTATTGGGTTAGACTTCTTTCTTCGATGTCAACAAGCTCAACCTGAATTTTACCAATCTCAGAACCGGTCTCGCTGTATTCGCGTAAATCAACCAAAAGCGTATTCGTTTCTCCAATTGAGGTGATATACGATTTTATGTAACTAATTCTTCCGATATTGCGAAATTCCTGCGAATACTGATCCAACACGGACTCTAATTCTGAAATAACTTGTGAAGTACGATTTATCGGAGTACCTGCCGGCATTTTTATTCGAACAAAGAATCTGCTTCGGTCAATGTGAGGAATATATTCGATTCCGATGATTCCTGAAAAAACAACGAGCACAGCAATAATTGCGGAAATAAGGGCAATCGCAAACACAATAAAACGGAATTTAATGAGTGAATTGAGAATTATTCCGTACTTTGACCGAATTAACTTTACAAACGGCGATGCTTTTTCAAGAAGTCTATCACGTTCAAGCTCTTTAGTGTCTGAAGTTAAATGAACTCTGTCCTTGCTAGGATATCTGAGTTGTTCATCCGCTGAAACATCCTCAGATACAGGTTCAGGAGGTGCTGGTGGAATAATAATTCGTCTATCTTCATGAAAATCGACCACTGCAGCTTTGATTTCGGGTGCTTCACCTTTTCGCCAAAAAGACGTTACCAGACCTTTGTCATGTGCCTGTTTCGCATTCATAATCGCTTGAATAAAGCTGTCACCAAGCTCATTCCAGAATCCTGTTGCTTTTTTAGAAGATTTTTCAGATTTCCCAGCATTTTGCTTAACAGGTAATTGTAAATTTTGCATCTGTTCAAGTAATGCTGCACTTAAATCCTCGCTAGCATCGATAATACCTTTGTAATCGAGTTTCCATCGTCGAACATTCTGAAATTTCTTTACCGATACAGATTTTGGTGCGAAATCATCAGTTTTTTTCGGGATTTCTTCTGGTTTTTCTTCGGAAACCTTTGCTATAACACGTCTAGTGGTGTTTTCCTTATAATATTTGTTGTTTATTGCGGTTTTTAACTCTTCAGCATCGTAAAACTCACCAAGCTCTGGAAATATGCGGGATATACGCTCGTCAGACAATGTCATTGCAAGGTCTTCAAGTGTAACATCCGGTTCAGGTGTGTTATAAACTGGTTTATCTATACGCTTAGTATCATCTTTCTGAAATTCTTCTGCTTCGTTGGAATCCAGCTTATGCAATCTGAATCGCTGAGTTAATTTCACAGGTAGATATCGAAAAGTGTGCAATATTTTTGCTTTGTCTAGTATTTTGAAGCTCAATCTGGGAATTATCGCAGGCAGTCCAAAATGATCGATTATCATTGAGCCAATGATGGTGAGAATTACGGTAATCGGCAGATATATCAGGTAGTCTCCGGTCATTCCGCTCATAAATGCAATTGGTAAGAACGCACAAATTGTCGTGATATCAGCAACAAAAACCGATGGTCCAACTTCTGCGATACCAGCTTTTGACGCAGCAATCGGGGATATACCTTCTTCGATGTGTCTGTAAATATTCTCTGACACGATTATAGCTCCGTCAACGACAAGCCCTAAAATCACAATCATTGCGAAAATTGTAATCGTGTTTATCGAGAAATCGAAAAAATACAGAAAAGTTATGCTGAATAATATCGTAAACGGAATTGCAAACCCAACCAGAATTGCATTACGAATACCTATCATTAAAACAAGCAGTATAAACACAAATAATGCGCCATATAATGCGGATGAACCAAGCTGTTTAATCATTAATTTTATATCCGCACCTGAATCCTGAATCGTATTGATTTCAATTGAAGAAGGCAAATCCTGCTTAAATACAGTGATTTTCTTCTGCAGAGTATCTACGACTTTCAGCACATTTATTCTGTCTTGACCTTTGACAATGAGTGTGATTGAAGGTTTGCCGTTAAATCTTGAAAAACTCGATTGTTTTCTTGTTGTGCGGACAATTTTTGCAATCTGTGATAAAGAAACTTCTGAACCATCAATAAGTTTAATTTTCAAAGATTCTATCGATGCTAAATCCAGAAATTCTCCCTGTGTCTTAATCAGCAGACTTTTTCGCTCGGTCAAAAATTCACCTGCTGGATAATTCTGATGCTCGGACTGAATAATCTTGGCGATTTCATCAATGGTTAATCCATAAGCTTCCGCTAGTAAAGGGTTAACCTCAACATGAATCTCATGCTCCAATTCACCGTAATAATCGATGTATGATACGTCGTTAATTTGTTCAAGTACTGATTTAAGTTTGTCAGCATAGGTTTTCAGAATATCTAAATCAGTAGTCTCAGCAGAATTGGTCAGCGAAACAAGCAGTATTGGAATATCGTCAAAAGTGCGCAATTCGATGAAAGGTTCCTCGGATTCCAAAGGAAATTCAGGTTTTACAAGGTTAACAATGTCTTCGACTTCGCGTTTTGTGTTATCAACATCCTCATTGCCAATAAATTTCATTTCTATATTTAGTCCACCATCAAAACTCATACTTTCGATGTAATCAAGGTTCTTCAAACCTTTGAGCTTATTCTCGATTTTTCGAGTAATCTTCGATTCAACTTCCTCGGGTGATGCACCGGGATATAAAATATGAATCATAATGTACGGAAGAGTAATATCTGGCTCACGCTCAACCGGAATTTTGTTATGCAAAATAATAATCCCGAAAGCGCACAGAAATGCTATCAGAATTATAATTGCATACGGATAATCAACGATGTTTTCGAAGAATTTGCGCATAATTGTTGTGAATGATTTCCAGAATTCTAAATATTTCTACATATTATATAATGTATTCTCATTAATCGGAAATCCATTAATTGGTGAAACCGAGAAGATTAAATATATCTTCAAAGTACCGCGATGTTTCGGAGAAACGAGCGAAAAGCCAGTATAAATACTGATATTAACCATCCTTTCAAGATTCTTTACCACAGAGCCACAGAGACACATAGAACACAAAGAAAATGTTGGTCAAGCATATTGCCTGACATTCAGTATCAATATTAACAGGCAGGGATGCCTGTTCCACTACATCATTTTTTTTGTAACAGAGCGTTAGTCCTCTGCGATAATTATTGGGAAAATCTGTATCATTTCATCAGATTCAAGCTCAAGCTGAATCTCCTCAAGTTTTTTCTTGATACTAGAAATAGTGAATTTATGCTCCGCTTCTAAATCAACCGTTCTGCCGGTACGTTTATCAACATAAACCTTCTTACCAGTTGCAGGTGGTGCATCTCCCATGAGAATTATCATCTTTTTCTCAGCGCGATGACTCCAATGAAGGTCTGTTAATGAACCCATGATGCCCTCGTAAACCGCTTCCGGCATGTCGTAGTTGCCCTGACCTGTACTCAGAGTTATATTCTTAATTGCATCCGTAACTTTTTGCGTTTTTAGAGTGAAACCTGACATAACTTTGTAAATGTAACCTGGATCACCAAATTTCGTCTTTAAATCGCGGTAACAAACAATTGCTGTTCTGATATCAGGACAAATATCCTTAATTTTCTGGGCAACCTTAGCTACTTCCGCTTTCAACGTGTCAATATCGTTTTTCATCGTGCTGGTCGTGTCTATGAGTAGGACGATATCAGCTGAATTCGCAAGCCCAAGTTCGCGGTTGAGAATTTCGTTAAGAATACCCGGCAATTCCTCAGCACTTGGTGAAAAGTATGCTGTACCTTTTGTGAGTTCCGCCAGAAGTTTGAATTCCTCTGCCGTTTTATCGTCGGTTTTACCAACAGATTCTCGAGTCATCGCCTTTTCCAAGAAATCGTATGCTTTATCAAAATTCTTTGTACGTTCAGGATATCTTTTCAAAAACTCGTCAATATCACCCTTGATTTTAATTGCACGGTCTTTGGTTCTTGTTGAAAATGCTGCTTCAAGTAAAATCTTCTCCTCTTTAATCATCTTGTCTTTCTCACCGAAAATATCAAGCTGACGTTTAAGTTGGTCAACTTCCTTCTCAAGTTCGGTTACTTTCGTTTCCGAATCACCAAGTTCTTTGTTTTTGTTCGATAAATCCTGATTTGTTTTATCTATTGTCGCATTGGCATCATCAAGCTCCTTGCTTTTCTTTGTTAGTTCATCTTTTGTAATTTTATGCTTACGTTCTTCACTTTCGAAGCTATTTTTATAATTTGCACTCTCGATACTTGTTTTTGCAAGGTCTTCTGTTGTTCGAGTTAAATCATCTTTTGTTTTCTTCAGGTCAGCTTCGGTTGTTGTGAGTGTATCCTGAGTGATTTTATGTTTGCGTCTCTCAGAATCGAGGTCACGGTTCGCCTGTGCAAGATTATCTTCAGCTGTTGCAAGTTTATTCTCAGTTTCAGTCAATTTGTTTCGCAATTCAACCAATTTTGATGAAGCATCGGTTGAACCTTCCTGTAAATCTGAAATCTGCGCTTCAAGGTTCGTTTTATCTCGAGTCAGACCATTGATGGCGAGTTTTTTCTCACGAATTTCTTTATCCTTCTCAAGAATCTTGGCATCATAATCTTTGACAAGTTTGTCAATCTTCTCGTTATATTCTTCTCTGAGGTCGAGAATATCCTGCTTTTGTTTATCCTTAAGGTTTTCAATATCAGTATCTTTTTCTGCAAGTTCTTTCTGCAAATCAATGAGCTGTTGCTTGCTGAGACCTGCACTATCGCTCAATTGTTTTTCGAGTCGGGCTTTGTCGCTTTCCAATGCTTTTTTATTCGCTTTCAGAGTAGTATTTTCGCTTTCAAGGTTTGTCTTTGTGATTTCCAGCGTAGAAATTCGAGCACTCATTTCGTTAATTTGTCTGTCATTGTCATCAATTTTCTGTTTTTGCAGAGCTATCTGTTCAAAAACGTTGTCTTTAGCTGAAATGGCTTTGTTGCGGGCAATCTCAGCATCATGTTGTGCTTTAACAGCAGCAGCAATTCTCGTATCCGCATCATCTTTTGCCGATTTTATGTTGCTGTCCCGTTCCGAAAACGCATTATCCCTGTCCACATACGCCTGATCACGTTGCGCGATGAGAATCGCATCTCCGGGTGGCATCAAAATCAGTCTGAGAATGAAACCGGTTATTCCGCCAATTATTGCGAATAAAATTACAAATCCAGCTGCGACAAAGAAACTTGGCGGTCTTAAAAGCTTGGTTACTGCAACGGGACTAACAAATTCTTGCGGAACTTCCACTTCCTTGATAATTTCAAGTGGTCTTTCGACAATCGTTCTTTTTTGCACAGTTTTCGGCATAATCATGGGAATTTCGACAAGCTGACGCGTCCTGAGTTCCTTTGGAAAATAAACCGGTGCCTCTTTCTGAACAAGCCGTTCCTCAGCAATGGTATTTGTTGTAGTAAACGGTACTTCAACCTGCTTTTCAGTTAAAACTTCACTGTGAACCTTGAACGAAACCTCTTGAATCACTTGCTTTTCGACGTTGATGGGTTCTGCACGCACCATACCGATAGGCTTCTGGATTATTTTATCGATTGGCATCTCTTTAACAGTAACCATTGGAACTTCAATTTCGATAACTTTGTCTACCTGCACCGCATTTTCAATCGATACGGGCTTGTCATACATACGAAACGGTGATTTCATTATATTGTAATCATCGGAAAGGCAGGCAGCGTATTCACCTATCATCGGGACACGTTCGCGGTCTATAATTTTTGTATCATCTTCAGAAAGCTCCCACTGAAATCCGACATCAGGAGTTTCTTTGTACATTCGAAAGTACCAACTTGCGATTTGAGTTATTGCTTTGTATGCAGTTATAAGATGAGCATATTTTTCGTACGCTCGCTTTATTGCGGTCAAACTGATTTTGTTGTTTTGATAACTATCCTTTTCAGAGTCAGTTAATCTGTTGATGTATTCGTCTTCTTTCTCATTGGTCTCAATTTGTGGTTTCTCGAAGTCAACTAGTTTGAAAACCTGTGTTCCTTTAAGATTTTTTATACTTTCAAAGTCCGATTTGCTGGGATATGCAATACCTGTGTAATCGTTTGGTGAAAGTGAATTAAGTATTTCAAATACTTCAATCTGGTCTTTTCGAATACGTTTTCTATTTTTCAGAACCCTAAGAACATCGTGTGAAGAGTGAACATTATCCATTTTCTCATGTTTGGCAATGCCATCCGTGAAAATTCTCCCGATTAGGTCCTGTAAATCTATTACAAATGCTGATGCATCACTTCGGAAATGACTGCCAAGTTCATCAATATCTTTCTGAAATTTATCATCGAGCATACGTTTCAGAACGTTATTCTCGTTATGTGCTTCAAGCATCCATTTGTTGAAATCTTTTTCAAATCTGTCGAAATTCATATCAGTACCTCAATTTATCTTGTATTATTTTTTTACACCATTGTATTAATCAATTCAATTTATGTTTGAAACAGCTAATCCTGTTTTTATCCACAACACAATCAGTAGAACTAGTGTTCACTTTGAACTATTGACTATATTGTTTTCAAACTACAATGATATTACATTAATCAAACAAATATTAAACTCCAATTCCATAAAATAGTCCAAATGTAACTGCTGTGTTAAATTATCATCAGCTGCTGCAAAACTGTATATTCTGTTTACGCTCAGCACCAACAGAGATAAAATTAACCGGCACTTCGAGAATTTCCTGTATTCGTATAACATAATTTCTTGCATTTTCCGGCATTTCACTGAAATTTTTACATCCCGAGATATTCTCATCCCAGCCGTCAAATTCTTCTGTATTAATCTCAACATTATCAAGTTCTTTGATTGTTGCAGGATACTGACCAATTTCATATCCCTTGTAATCGGTAATAAGCTTGATTTTCTTGAGACCGCTTAGCACATCAAGTTTTGTAAGATATATTTCATCAACACCTGATAAAAGTGCTGCATATTTAACGGATACAAGGTCAAGCCAGCCGCAACGCCTTGGTCTTTCAGTTGTTGCACCAAATTCCTTGCCCACAGTGCCCAAATATTTGCCGATTTCACCTGTTTCTTCGCCTGGAAAAGGACCACTGCCAACTCTTGTGCAATATGCTTTGACAATCCCAATGATGTTTATTTTCTTGGGGCTCAATCCCGTGCCAGAGAATATATTTCCTGCGGTTGTTACCGACGAAGTTACAAATGGGTATGTCCCGTGATCAATGTCCAATAGTGCTGCCTGCGCACCTTCAACGAGTATTCTCTTCCCCTGATTCTCTGCGTTGCGAATATAATATCCAGTGTCTTTAATCATTGGGATGAGCTTGGGTTTACGGGCTTCCAGCTTGGAAATAACTTCATCAAGCGGAATTATGTCAGCATCATAGAGTTTTTTCATCTCGTTTGCATGGGCTTCATGTAACATTTTGAGTTTTTTTATCTGATCCGATTCCCAAAGCGGTTATGCTCCTGTAAAT
>CAYZQB010000108.1:0-10817 GCA_964480395.1 uncultured Planctomycetia bacterium | reverse complement strand
TAAATCGATTTCATACCAATTTAATAGCAAAGTATAGAGATTTTATCTGCATAGCGCCTGCAAAACGCTACATATCGCTAAATTGATGCCTGTCATTGCTAGGGATAGACAAAGTCTGTAACTGAAGCATTCTCAGGATTCCATCGAATTGTTCAGCTTGACTGATGAGACCGAATAATGTGAGATTCTCTTTGTCAGCGAAAGCGAAACCTTAGTGAAACTTGGTGTTCTTGGTGGCTAAAATTCTTCTGGATTCCCAATCAAGTTGGGAATGACACAAAAAGTTATTTTTCAAACACAACCTAGTGCTTAGTGACATAATATTTAAGAAGTTGTCATTCCCGTGAAAACAGGAATCCAGAAGCTGCTTGCACTAAAATACGTGGATAATTAAAGGACTTCGTAGACTGGGATTCTTCGCTTCGCTCAGAATGACAGGAACATAACTTTTGTCCCTAAGCACTAGAATAAATTCGAAGGTTTGACGGGTTGGATGTTTTTTTCAGAATTATTTTGCGGTGAATTCACATTTTTGTTGACTTCCCATACTTCCATCTCAGCATCAGAATAAGGCATAAGGGATTGTTTGAGTTTGGATTCGTCAAAGTGCGAATTATCAAGCCATTGCTCGCGATGCTCAGCGGGCATTATTGCTGGCATGCGGTTATGAATGGATTCCATTAACTTATTCGGTGAAGTTGTGATAATCGTGCAGCTTTTTATTTCATCACCTTCAGGTGATTTCCAAATCTCCCAAAGTCCTGCGAAACTGAGCGGTTTACGAGTTTTCAGCGTGATATACATAGGAATTTTCTGTTTGCCAATCTTTTTCCACTCAAAAAAACCGCTTGCTACAATCAAGCACCGCCGTTTTTCAAACGCTTGTTTGAAACTGCTTTTCTCGTGAATTGTCTCAGAACGTGCATTTATCAATTTGTATCCAATATTTTCATCTTTTGACCAAAAGGGGATAAGACCCCAACGAAATTGAGCAAGTTTACTCGTTCCTTCATCCTTTACAATTGCAATGATAATCTGCGATGGTGCAACATTGTAGTTGGGCATCAAGTCGAAAGTCGGGTCATCAACCTCAAATTCCTCTTTTAGCTGGATTAAGTTATTGATAAATGCAAATCTGCCACACATGTAAAATCTCCTAATCCCCTAAAACTCAAATTGTATCTAATATAATTTTATAACTTTTCTTAATTAACAACGATTCTAAATTCAATAATTCATTTAAAGTAAAATTTCTGATAAAAATTGCTAAACTGATGATATACTCCGAATCTGCTGAGATGGTTTAATAGAGATTGTATAATAGTTTCTAAATTGAGTAAGCCATTTTCGCTGAAAAGTTAGATTATCTCGAAGAACAAGTCGCAAGTATTAATTTCGATCTTGTTTACTTTAATCGAAAGGTCAAAACAATGAAACATATATTAAAAGGAAATTACAATGGTAAATGGGAAAATAAAGGCTCCCCGATTATGGACCGTCCTCCCGGATAACACTTCCCGTGCGGAAGTACTGGCAAAATCTAGCGAAATCTCATCTCTTCTTGCGTCACTATTACTAAATCGTTCAATAGACACGCCTGCGAAGGTGCAAGATTTCCTATATCCAAATATCAACAACCTGCACGACGCTTTTTTGATGAAAGACATGCGAAAAGCAGTTAACAGGATTAAACAGGCGATTGAAAAAAAGGAGAATATATTAGTCTGGGGTGATTACGATGTTGACGGCACAAGTTCAACTTCGCTTCTTGTAAAATTCATTCGGTTACTTGACGGTAATTGCTCATATCACATTCCATCTCGAATTGGTGAAGGATATGGACTTAACAAAGTAATTGTTGAGGAATATAAAAACAATGGGATTGCGCTTATAATAACTGTTGATACTGGTGTCGGGTCAATTGATGAGATTCAATACGCGCAGGATATTGGAATTGACGTTATAATCACAGATCATCATGTTGCAGGTGATGAACTTCCCAACGCTTATTGTATTGTAAATCCAAAACAGATTGACTGCCCGTATCCTCACGATTATCTTGCTGGTGTCGGTGTTGCATTCAAGTTAATCTGGGCACTAGCTGAAACGATAAATCCAGAAAAGCGAAAATCAGAAGAATTTTTAGAATTTTTCGATAACGCACTTGGGCTTGTTGCAATTGCAACAATTGTTGATGTTGTGCCAATGCTTGATGAAAATCGAATTTTCGTCAAATTCGGGTTGATGACGCTGAATAAGACCACAAATCCCGGATTGCGTGCACTCCTTGAGATTTGCAACATTGACCAGGCGGAAATTGATCCGACGCATATCGGATTTCGGCTTGGACCGAGGATGAATGCGGGTGGTCGGCTTGGTAAGGAAGAGCTGGGTGTTCAACTTTTACTCAGCGATTCATACTCTGATGCTTTAAAAATCGTTGAAGTTATGGAGACAGAAAACAAACATCGGCAGGAAATTGAGAAGATAATCGTTAAAGATGCAATGAAAAGGGTTGAAACAGAGGTAGATCTTGAAGAATCAGCAATTATTGTACTTGCTTCAAGAGAATGGCATGCTGGTGTTATCGGCATCGTGGCGACAAGATTAACCGAAGAATTCTGGAGACCAACGATTCTGATTTCAATTGATGGCGATACCGGCAGAGGTTCTGCACGTTCAATTCCTGAGTTTAACGTTTATGAAGGATTGAAAAAATGTGATGATCTGCTCATCACGTTCGGCGGACACAATTATGCTGCTGGTTTGGAGATAATGGTTAGCAACATTGACACATTAAGACGCAGAATAAACACACTTGCCTGGCAAAGTCTGAATACTGAAAAACTGCATCCCAAGCTTTTTATCGAACGTGTTGTAACACTTTATGAGTTGACTCTCTCGAATGTGCGCGAGATTGAGAAATTGGAACCATTTGGCGAAGGAAATCGACCTCCGATTTTTATTTCCGAATCCGTTACAGTTATTGGTAAACCAAAGATCATAGGAAGGGATGAGAATCATATTACTTTCTATGTTAAGGATTCAACCGATCCAGCACCACGGGGGATTCGAGCGATTGCGTTCAACAGTATGCATATTTATGAACAACTAATAAATAAGAATAATGAGTTTAAAATTGCTTATTCACCGCGAGTTAACACATATTACGGTGATCCGCTTGTTGAGCTGGTTATTAAAGATTTCCACTTTCAGAATTAGCTGAAAAAATCGAAATACTTTTACAGAATGAATATGTCAATAAATCTGCTAAAATAATTTTTTATTTTGCAACTATGTTATGCAACTATATATTTATGATTTAACATTTAGCATTTATTGAAATTCTCATACTAATATTTATAGATCTTTGAATATAAAGCTTTTGAAAGGGGTTGATATGGTGCAATCAAGAGACAGATGGTCTGGTCGCGGATTTTTCATTCTGGCTGCAATTGGCTCTGCAATTGGTTTGGGCAATTTCTGGCGATTCCCGTATGTGGCGTATTCAAGCGGTGGTGGTGCATTTCTAATACCATATTTCATCGCACTGATAACCGCAGGTATTCCACTTTTAATGCTCGAAATGTCCATGGGACAAATGATGCAGGCAGGTGCACCTTTGACATTCAGGAAAATCAATAAAAAGTTCGAGATGATCGGTTGGTGGGCTCTTGCAGTGGGTGCAACAATCACTTTCTACTACGGCGTTGTGATGGCGTGGTCATTCGATTATCTTTGGTATTCGCTAAAAGGTTTGTTCACCGGCGTTTTCCCCTGGGCGGAAAATCCTGACACATTTTTTATACAGGAACACTTGCAAGATAGCGGTAGCGCAGGTTCAATTAGCAAACTTGTTTGGCCCATAGTCATTGGACTTCTTCTCACTTGGATTTCAGTTTACTGGATAATCAAGAAAGGTGTAACGCGGGTTGGAAAAGTAGTTCTGTTTACTGTTCCCATACCATTTTTTATCATATTTATTCTGTTAATCTCAAGCTTGAATTTGACCGGGTCTGCAAACGGAATTTCTGCTTATCTTTATCCTGATTTCGCAAAACTAGGTGATCCAAACATTTGGATTAATGCTTACGGGCAGGTTTTCTTCTCATTATCTGTTGGTTTCGGTTTAATGTATGCCTATGCATCGTATTTACCGAAGAAAGCGGAAATTAGCAATGCAGCAACGATGACTGCATTTGCAAATTGCGGAACGAGTTTTATTGCTGGCTTTGTTGTGTTCTCGTTTTTAGGATATTTTGCTGCGGTTTCAGCTTCATCGGTTGCAAACGTTGCAAGTGCTGGACCAGGTCTAGTGTTTTCAGTATATCCTCAAGCAATTTCGCTTCTGCCGTTTGGAGCAGCAGGTAATGCTGGAATTGCAATATTATTATTCCTATGTCTTTTGACACTTGGTATAGATTCATTATTCAGCTTGGTCGAAGGTGTTGCAACAGGTCTGCACGATAAATTCCGGCTCACGAAAAAACAGGTTACGCTGATTCTCTGTGTTGTTTCTTTTTTCGCTGGTTTATGGTTCGCAACCGATGCTGGATTGAGCTGGCTGGATATCGTCGATAAATGGATAAATTTAAGTTTGGTCGCTGTTTGTATTGTGACTGCATACGTTGTGGGCTGGAAATGGGACATCTGGAAACTTGTAAAGCATATTAATAGTAATTCCATTATAAAGGTAGGTAGAACGTGGGTATTCCTGATTCGATGGTTCATCCCAATTTTGCTGTTAATTATTCTGTTTGGACCTCCTATCCCGCATGTTTACGAAGGTGGTGCAATTATCAAGCTTATTCTTGAGGGATATGGAACTTTCCCACAGTGGGCACTCTTTGTTGGTGGATGGTTGCCAACATTCCTTGCGGTTCTTGTCGGTTACATCTTCATGAAAATCCCATCGAAACGTTATGACGAGCTTGAGGAAGCGGAAACATCACCGAAAAAACCCAGCAGCAGTGCCAAAAAAGCGGAAAGTGCCATAAAACCAAAGACACCTGCGAAAAAAATCACCATCAAGAAGAAACCAAGCAGCAAACCCAAAAAAGACAATTAAGGAGGAAGTAAATATGAAAACAAGAAAAGCAATTGTGTTATTATTGGTGATATTCGCGGTTTTGGTTTTTGTTGTTCCCGTAAATGCTGAAGATAATCCAGAACCGGATGCAGGTGGAAAAGTAACCGCAAGCGATTCAGCAACGGTAAAGGTTGAAGGTGAGAAAAAAACAGAGGATTCTGCAACAACGGGTGCTGAAAAAGAGGAAAAATCCGAGAAAAAAGAACCAACAGAGAACCTAAAGCCATTAAAATCAGTAAAAATCGAATCTGTTGATATTGTGAATTTCGAACTCATGAAAAAATCGAAGAAATTCGACAAAGATTTAGCGATTAAGGTTCAAAATTACATCGCCAAGCTAGATCGCAATGTTTATGCTAAAATCGATGAAATTCGCAAACTTATGCTTGAAGACAGCTGGAATCTTGAAAGCGTGGAAATACCAATTAAAGAAAAAAAAGAAGAAAAGGTAAAACCAATTTCCAAAAAAGATGATGCCGATAATGTTAAACCTGTCAAACCAAAGTATATTAAAGATACATACCACAAGGAAAAGATTGAGCACAAAGACTCAGATATTAAAGATGATCTTAACCAAATTAATGACTATAAATATATTGATGTCGGTATTGATGTTGAAAAATGCACAGAACCTGAAAAGAAAAAGAAAATTGAGATAGTTTCTATCGACAGCGGAATACGAATGACAACAGCTACAAGCGTTGCTGTTAACCGGCAAATGGTTATCCTGCAAACACTCATAATCGAATATCATGCTGCTCTACTTGAGTACTTAAAATTCAAGTATATACAGCTGCTGGATAGCATCGATTTTGATGTTCGAACACTCCCTGTTGAGCTTGAAAACGAGGCAAATGATGGAGGTCTTACTACTAAATCTGTTAAGATTAAGAAAACGAAATACATTAATAAATTTGAAGAAGCCTGGAAAATTGATGACTGGGAAGAAGATAGTATCGAATTGAAACTTGTAGATGCACTAACAGATGTGTGGGATAATGCTAAAAGCTTCAGTCAGCGACATCTTCTCCAGGAATGTGATATGAAATTCGTTATGAGTCTTGAGAAAATCATTGGAATTAATGACGAGCTAAAGAAGAAAACGGTTAAAGCTACATTCAGGGCTGGTTGGAGCGAGTTTGACCTTGGGTGGCTTATGTTTATTTTCGGTATTCTAACTCTTTATGGTGGTTTGACTTGGACGTTTATCATCGATTTCAGAAGCCGACGAAAAAGTAAGAAATAAAATCAGCTTGATTGAATTTCTTGTTCACAAATTAATTGATTGTTGGGTATCTGAAAAATTTGTACTCATGCATTGCGAATCGTTACAAAAAGTAAACACGTGTTTATTTTTGAAACGGAAAAATAAACTAAAACAGTTTAATGAATATTTTTAAAATCGTCATAACTCTATATATGTATTATGTTATAACGTTTTTTTGTTTTTTTTTGAAAATGGCATCAATTTTGCTTCTTAATAAGCATAAAGTTAAACATTCTAATATGGAGGTAAAATGAAAAATTATGTACTAGTTTTTGCTATCGCTTTCATTCTCATTCTTGGAACTGCTGCTTATGCTGTCCCAAAGGTCAAGTTCGGCGGAGACCTTGATAGACCAACTTCAACCAAGGACGCTGACGAAAAAGAAGCACCCGATGCAAAAGACGAACCACCTGTCCCTGAGGAACCAGAAGACGAAGAAGAAGAGGAACCGCCAGAGTTTATGGATGAAGAACTCGAAGGCGACTCATTTATTCTCGTTCTCGACCGTTCAGGCTCAATGTGTTCAAGTTTTGGTGGTGGCTTCCCGGTTATGGACCGCAATGGCAACGCAATTCCTTCACCGAATCGTTGGCAAGCGACTCAGTCAGAAACTGCAAACTGCGTCAACGCAATGACAGAAGAAGATACTTTTGATTTAATCACATATGCAACTCAGGTTTACATCAACTTCAGCGCGCTTCGTGAAGCATCTAATGGCAATAAAGCTACAGCCATTGCTTGGATTTATAATCAAGGTACAACAGGTTGTACTAACAGCTATGATGCATTGAAAGCCGCTTATAACAACTACGGACAGTTTGATACTTGCTTGTTTATGTCAGACGGGCTACCAAATACCGCTTTATCACTTGGTTGCGGTGGTTGCGCATGCTGGGGTTGGATCGATGCTCGCATTATTACTGATATGCGCGCTTGGGTTGGTCGTCAATCAGCATTGTATAGCGGTCACAAACTAATGGTAATTCAGATTGGCGGTTCACCGATGGCATTTATGACTCAGCTTGGCTCAATACCAAATGCTGAATTCTCTCTGAAATAAGATTTTATGAAAATGATGCTGTGTATTAATTTACACAGCATTTTTTTATGGTGTAAGGATGATTTTGCCGAATTGTTCGCGGTCTTCAATAATCTGATGTGCTTTTGCAGCTTCAGTCAATGGCATTATTCGGTCAATTACAGGTTTGAAGATTCCATTCTCTGCATATTTCAGGATTGTCAACACATCTGCAAAAGTACCCATAGTAGAACCAAGAATTTCGCAGTTTTTGAAAAATACTCGACGTAAATCTACGTTAACTTCAGGTTTTGACGTTGTTCCGCAAGTTACAATCCTTCCACCTTTTGCCAGACAATTTATGCTCTTTTCGAAAATTTCACCACCTATGTGATCCACAACGATATCAGCACCGCGTTTATTCGTAATTCCGCGGATTCCCTTCCACCAGTCAGGATTTGTGGTGTAATTCAGCACGAAGTCCGCGCCAAGTTCCGTTGCTTTCTGAAGTTTCACGTCCGATCCTGCTGTTGCAATCACTGTTGCATTAAACGCCTTGGCAATCTGAATCCCAGCACTCCCGACACCTGAACCTGCAGCATGAATCACCACAAAATCCGACGCTTTAACTTTGGCTTTTGTAACAAGCATCTGCCATGCTGTGATGAATACAAGTGGCATTGCAGCGGCTTCCTCGAAACTAAGATTTTGTGGTTTCGGCAAAATATTCGCTGCTGGATAAACCTGCAAATTCGTATAACCACCATCTCGAGTTTCACCAAAAATATGATAATCCCTGCACAAATTCTGCTGACCTGAAGCGCAATATTCGCAAACACCGCAGGACGATGCCGGTGATAGCACATATTCCATCCCAGGATTTACATGTTTTACCTCGGAACCAACTTCCCGAACAATACCTGCACAGTCACACCCTAAAATCAACGGTAGCGGAATCTTTACACCCGGAATGCCCTGACGCATCCAAATATCCATGTGATTTATGCCAACAGCTTTAATTTCGACAAGAACATCATTGGGACCAACCGCAGGCACATCAATTGATTCCACCTTCAAAACATCGGGTGTGCCATGCTCGTGAACACGAATTGCAATCCGTTTCTCCATATTCTGCCCTTTCGACCTATTTCTTCACATTTCATAAACATTTTAATTATATTTTCAGTTTATTCAGCTTTTATTCCATTGGTGCTAATATAAAATTAGATTTTTTGTGTACATCAGGTGATTTATGAACAGCAATCCCGTTTCACCCAGATTAACCGGTGATGAAGACAAACCGTTACTTTCAAAGCTTCGTTTACTAGTTTCCGATGAAGTTGAACGAGAATTTCTGCGGATAGCCCTTGAAAATCTACGTGAAGAAGAGATTGCGGAAGCACTTGTGGGTTTTAAAATTGATGACAAACTTGAGATATTCAATCTGCTTGATGATGAAAAAGCAGCAGCAGTTTTGAGCGAGACTGACGAGGAAAGCCAGCGTGATTTGCTTGATAACCTTGATGCTGAGCGAGTTGCAGAGCTTCTGACCCTTCTGCCACCCGACGATAATGTCGATATTCTTGAAATTATCGAGGAAGAAGACAAGCAGCAACTCAAAGAAGTTCTTGGTAATTTACCTCAGGAAATCGTCGAAGAAATTCAACCTCTAAGCAAGTATTCATCGGACACTGCGGGTGGAATCATGACAAGTGATTTCGTCGCTTTGACCGAATTTCAACCAATATCTGCAATGCTTGATAAAATGCGCGATGCTGATGACGACGTTAACATCTCAATTGTTTTTGCAATTGACACAGAACGACGATTAACTGGTACATTGTCTTTTCGTGAAGTAATTAAAGCAACTCCTGACAATCTGATTCAAAATATTATGAATAAGGATGTAATCGCGGTTACCCCCGATGCTGACCAGGAATACGTTGTTTCATTGATGAAAAAATACGATTTAACGCTCATGCCGGTTGTCGATGAAACGAGTAAACTCATTGGTGTCGTTACTTTTGATGACGCTATGGACGTGCTTTCAGAAGAAGCGGAAGAAGATATCGCTCTCTTATCAGGTTCGTTGGTTTATGATCCGGTACAATCGAAGGTTTTTACACGTATCTGGCTGCGTCTGCCATGGCTCGTTGTCTCACTTTTTGGCACTTTTTTGGCTGCCTGGGTGCTGAAAAGCTATGAAGCAACAATTGAGCAGATTACCGCTGCGGTTTTCTTCATACCAGCAGTAACCGCAATGAGCGGAAACGTCGGGATTCAGTCATCAACAACGCTGGTTCGTGGTCTGGCACTTGGACAGGTGGATTTTTCGATGATTTTCAAACTTATTTCAAAGGAAATCCGCACAGCATTTCTTATTGGAATAATATGCGGATCGCTCATAACTGTATTCTCGTACTTGCTAAACAGCACGGGTTGGAACTTCGGGATTATCGTTGGAATCGCTATGATTCTCTCGGTCAGCGTGAGTGCAATTGTTGGTACTGTTATTCCGTTGATTTGCGACAAATTTAAGATAGACCCAGCAGTCGCTGCAGGACCTTTTATCACAACACTAAATGACATAATCACAATGATAATTTACATGAGCATAATCACATTTGGAATCGCTAACAAATTTCTTTGATTGCGGAAATTTCCAAAAACAGGATTATGTATTATAATATTATATTTAGAATTCTCAACAGCACATATTACACCGATGGCTGGACAACCGAGTAAGCTTAATTGTTGCATTGTTAACCAGTGATGTGAAGATGGTTTGTTCGGTTATGGTGGTGTTGCAGTGTCGATTATCAAAACATCATCAACATACCAACCATCATAAGTAGCTGATGAATCAGATCTAAATGCCCATCGAACCTTGAACTGCGATGATGTTCTATATCCAGTTAAACTGTATGTTCTGAGGGTCCAAGTAGTTATTCTGCCATCAAATGTAGTTATTGTTATCCATGAAGCACCATTATTTGTACTAAACTGTAAATATGCTCTATCATAAAGACGCTCAAGATGGTACCAATGCCAAAAGGATAATTGTGGGGTCACGGTTCCACGTAAATCTACAGTAGGGGAATCTACATAGTCTCTATCTTGACTCATACGATTTGAGTAATTCCCGTTTATATTTGTTGCGATGCACTTTCCCCACCCTGTTGTGTGGTCTATACCAGGTCCTGAAGTTGGTGTTCCCCAGTTCCAGACGCCACCTGAAAATGTCCAGTTTGATGGCGCAGAACCATCGTCAAAATTCTCGTCCAGAAGTGGTTCAAATTTTTTACCTTCACCATCAATGGTTATTATGCTAGGAGAAGATTCATTTTCAGCATTATGTAAAATTTTAAGTGTTGTAGGCAAAGTACCTGCAACTTGAGGTGTAAAATGGACGGTTATTCTGAATGTTGCACCAGGTGTAATTC
>CAYZQB010000107.1:0-10831 GCA_964480395.1 uncultured Planctomycetia bacterium | reverse complement strand
TAGAGTAAAATTCACAGATTATTTTTGATTTCGTCCTACATTTTTAAGACACAGAGACCATCGATGGTTGAGTAATATATGCGGTGGTTGAGCGGAGTCGAAAACAGCGGCTTCCGCGAAAGCGAAACCAGCAATATTTTCTGTGGTGGTTGAGGTTCTCGAAACTACCAATGCTTTGTGCATTGCAAACAGGTGTGTTACCTTCGAGTTTTTCGAGACCTCTGATTCTTCAGTCAACGTCTATTCATGTTGTATTGCCTTCGACTACGCTCAGGCAACGTTTCAGAAATGACAGCAAAGTGGTGTGTAGCTGAAAAAAAACTCTATACAAGCAGTTGTATGATTGCAGTTCGTCCATAATTTGACGCTAAATCGATTTCATAGCAGATGAACCCAAATGTATAGCGGATTACTTTGCTTAACGCCTGCAAAACGCTAACTATCGCTAAACGATTGCTTTGGTTTAGGTTAACACCCCGTTGTCATTACGAGCGAAGCATAGGCATCCTTGTTGCTTTTTATTAGTCATTGCGAGCATCAACCGCAGGTTGAAAAGCGTCGCAATCTCAGAGACTATAGTATGTTTCGGGTGTAAAACAAAATCTGTTTCACGATTGATAAATTATGTCAGCGAAAGCGAAACTTTTGTGCATCTTCGTGTCCTTCGTGGCAAAAAGACTGGATTTACTTGTTCCCAAACTATGTTTGGGAACACACTTACACTACAAACTCTGTTTGTGCACGAAACAGAGTTTCGCAAATAAGTTCATTCCCAAAGAGGACTTTGGAAACGAGATTAAAGGTTGAAAATTTAAAAATTATTCGAGGTAATCTTCGGGTAAAACACCGGTTGCCTTTTTTAGCTCAGCAATCGAAAGCTTGAGATTGATTTTCGCGCTGATTTCATCACGGTTTGCCTGCTCAAGCTCATTCTGATACTCCTGCACCTGGAAATCCGTTGCTTCTCCGAGTTTTCGCAGCTCTTTCTCAGTCTTAAGCTGTTTTTCTGCCAGTTCCTTCGCAATTTTCGATGCTTTGTGTGTCATATTCGCTGCTTGAATCTTGCGAATCGCCTTCAAAACGTCAGTGATAACCGAAACCTCCGCTGACCGCTTTGAAAAAACCGCTTTCTCATGATTTATCTGAGCTTTCTTATATTTCGCTCGTTCACTACGATTGCCAAGTGGATAGCTGAATTCTAAGCCAACTTCAAATTCAGTATTACTCGTTTGCCAGAGGTATTCCATTGCTTTGCTGAAATCGTTGCCGGCACCGCTAAAATTGAATCCAAAAATCAAATCCAGATTAGGCATCAACTGACCTTCTTGATATTTGACATTCTCTTCAGCGGTTTTCAGTGAGAGATTGGACTGTTTCAGTTCAGGGCGAATTGAGAGTGCCTTGCGTATTTGCGATTTAGCATCGATAAAATCCTTCAGGTTTTCAATGATATCCAAGCTGTATTCGCGAGGTTTTAACAGAACGTATAATCCTCCCTGCATCAGCTCGACAACTCGGTCAGGGGAAATCAATGCAAGTAAAGTATCGGATGCATCTCGAACCGTTTTTGCTTTCTCAATAAGATCTTTTATCTTTGATTCAAGCTGGGTTTGTGCTGCAAATACGTTTGTCCCAGTTGCTAAACCCGCAGATTTCTTACGTTTGATGATGTCAACCTCGTCTTTTGCCAGTAACATCGCGCTGTAAGTTACGTTATAATCCTCAATAGCATAAACTTCGCTCCAAAATCCAGCAACGATATTGTAAATCAGGTCAAGTTTTGCCTGATCAAACATTGCTTCTTTAATCTGCTTTGAAATATCCGCAATTTCAATTGAGTAACGATTCTGCTCTAATCCGAAATTTTTGAGCAGATTCTGTCTGATTTTAATCGAAACTCCGGTTGAATCGCTTGTTTTCTGATACGTAGAATCCGTTTCAGTATTTGCATAATTCATTCCGAATGTTAGCGTTGTTCCAGTGTCAAAAGCTTTTGAGAGTCCAATATTTGTTACCCATCTATCCTCTTCCGAGCCAGTAAATACATTCTCGACAGTGCTTTGTTTGATTCTTCTGTATGTTGTACTTGCTGAAAAAATGAAATCGAACTGGGATTCCGCAAGCTCTTTGTCCGCATCTGCAAGTTTCAGCTCAAGAGTGGATGATTGAAGCGAGAAATTCTGTGCCAGACCCATGAAAACGCATTCTTCAAGATTCAAAGGCAATACATCCTCTTTACCTGTCTTTAAGAGCGAAAATGGATCGCGTGTAATTACAGATTCGTCGAATATTTCATCTTTTTCAGCGGTTTCATCCTGTGATATTGAAATTCTGTCTGTTGCGATTAAAAAGACAAAAATTAACATTGCAGATAAAATCGCTGTTTTTTTACGCAAAATCAGTCGCTTGCTAAATGGCAATGTTACCTCCGTTTGATTTACACATAATTTACTTACAAAATCTAAAAACTGAAGTTTATTCCGAATATTTTTTTACTTCCCATATGGTTATAAAGTATATTTATTATAGTTGTGAGACGTAATAAATTAATTTTATTCATAACAATGAGATATACTACTAACATCTTCTGCTCGAATTGTGAGGAAATAAATGAAATTAGCTGCAACATTTGCGATGTTTTTTTTAGCATTTAATTTTGTTGGCTGTGGCACAACATCTGTGATAAAAGTCGGGATGACAATGACCCAAGCGAACGAAATTATGCTTAACAATGGTTCCAGAGAATTTGAGCTTAAGGATGCGTCCTGGGGTACGTCAGCATGGAAAGTTTATACTATGCCCAACAACACTTGCGTTGAGCTGTTTTCAGATGATGCCAAATCCTTGATAATTACGTCAATCACAATCGGGGAAATTGGCAAAGGTTATTGGATTAACACAAGCAACCCAAAAAAAACAACCGCCGATAAGGTTGATATTTCCGATTACGAGAATGAAAATTAACTCCCTTCTCCTGAATATATGTACGCAGATTTTCTGCTTTTCTTTTCAACATCAACAATAGGACATGCAAGCATGCTTTACTTTACTCCACTGTCAATAGGTCAAATAACTCTTGAGTCCTATTGTAGATGCTGTAAGAAAAAGTACGCTTGCGTACCTATGGACAATGCTGTGAGTAAAAGCAGGTTTACCTGTCGATAAGGTAAAATTATCTTGAGGATTGGTTCCATGTATATATATTATTTTACTGGCAGTTGTTAAAGTGTGGATTGAATGTTAAATGGCTTTTTCATCGGTCAGTTAGTTTTATCTGAAATCGAGGTTAAGTATGAAGACTGGAACTGGCATAGAGATTACCGGCTCTGGAATCCACTTTGTTGAATTGGAAAAAACGCTTGAGGGCTACAAGCTTTTGTCAGCACTAACGATTCCGACAGAGATATTCAGCGAGGAAAATGCTGGCGTAGAAGGACCTGATATAGAAACGATCGATAATGCAAAAGATGATATTGCAAAGCACTTCAATGCTGGTGCAATAAATAAAACAGGTATTGTAGGTTTTAGCGGTACCGGCTTGATTCTGAGATACTCAAGAGTTATGCCAGCACCAACCAAACGTCAGCAGATGCTCATTGACTTTGAAATTCAGGAAATGACAGCACATGGCAAAGAAGACCTAGTCTCTGCATATCGGAAACTTTCAATCCAAAATCCGGGTGGCGAAGATACAATACTTGTTTCACTTGCCAAGGATGAATACCTTGAGAATATAAATTCAAAGCTTCGGAAAATCGGATTATCGGGCAAATATTTTTCGCCGTCTTGCCTCGCACTTTACAACACTCTGATGATGTCGGGACAGATTATCAACAATGAATCTGTTATGGTTGTTGCAATCGACAAAGAAACAACAGAACTCGTAATTGTTGAGGATGGTTTCCTCATTTTCGCAAGAAACCTGAATACAGGCGGAAAATTATTTCTCGACGTGATAAAAGATAAAAAACCCGACTTACCCACAATGAAAGCGTGGAATTACCTACTTACAAAGGGTGATATCACTCCGCCTGTTAGCGGTGGTGAAGGTTCATCGCTTCAGGTCTCGTTCTGGGGTGCTGGTGAAGAACTCTTCAGAATGCTCGAATCAAGCATAAATTTCGCACGACTTCAGCTTCGCAAGCCGAGACTTGATATTCGCAAAATTTTCATCACCGGCGAAGTTGCGAAACTTAATGGTATCAAAGAATTTATGATGAGCAGATTCCAGCGTACAGTCGAGCTGCTCAACCCGTTACAGGATTTCAACAAAAAACTTCTGAGTAAAACAATCGGCAAAAAGCAGACAATGATGTTTGCACGCAATCCATATCCGTATGCTGTCGCTTCGGGGCTTGCCAAAATGGCGGTCGATGATGAACCTTTCAACCTTGTGATGAAACCCAGAAGTTATCATAAACGCATGAAATTCCTTTATCAGACAATGTTTCTTTATCTGGCGATGATTGCTCTTGTTGTTACACTTGCATTTAGAGTAATTCACTTCGATGTTCAGGCAGATGCTGCTGAGAAAGCAAAAAAAAGCATTGCGAAAAAGAGCACAAGCTTCAAAAACGAAGCAAAAAAACTAATCGATTCATTCAAGGAATCCACTGAAAGAGCGCCAATCGGTAAATCTCTGCAGGATGCAATTGAGCCAAGCATCAATTTTTACAAAATGTGCCGAATAATCCGAGAATATGCGAATTTAAACACTGATATTATTGTCCAATCAATGGATATTGTACCTCTTGCTGAAAATGTTGATAGCAAGCGAGACAACAATGAGGAGAAAACATACACAAGACCGAAACTCAACATTAAAATGCATTTCGAAGATATTGGTGCTAAATCATTGGAACAGCTTAACAAATTTAAGAAATACTTGAGGGATTCTGCAAATGTCAAACCGACTTCTGTTGCCTGCGAAGAAGATTCCATGCAGAAGACGAAATGCTACATCGTTACAATCGATTTATAAACCGGAGGAAGAATGTTTGATTTTATAAAAAAAGAAAGAAAAATAATAATATTCGCGGTATTGACATTGGTGCTTGTCATTGCTGTTAATAAATTCGGCATCGCACCAGAAAAAAAAGCGATTTCAAAAGATTTATCAACTGCAAAAAATTCGGTTACAAAATGGGAAAAGGAAATTCAAGAAATATTCATATATTACAAAGATTACAAACTTGCATTTGCTCCACCTCGAACACATACAAAATATTTTCAGCAGAAAAATACTGAATCGCTTGAAAAAGAAAGAGCATTGCAGAACGTTGTAGCGTTCGAGGTTAAGGAAAATTTCAGAATACCAAAAAAAATTATCCAGGAAGCTCAGGAAGAAAATTATCCTCAATTGATTAACGATTATGCAAACCAAAAAATTGCAGAATTACTCGACGAAACATACACAAAACTCGAAAGCGCAAAGTATAAATTCCTCAAACCACTCAAGCTTGACAGCCCGTTAGTCCAGGATAATATTGCATTCGAGCTTTATCAACCGGAAGGTCTTGCTCTCATCGGAAAGAAAGAAGTGGAAGTCAGCGAGATAGAAGACGCTGAAAAACAAGAAATGATTCTTGCTGAGGCAGAAGCTGCAATGAAACTTGTTCAACTCAACATTATTAAAGCTGTTATCGAGAATGCAAGACTCGCTAACGTCAGCAGGATTGACGAGATGACTTTTGTTTCACGCCCCAAGGAGTTATCTTCTCGATTCAATGTTAAAGTGAATGAACCTCGATACTATCGCCCGATTGTCATCAGAGTGAAAATATTTGCTGATGAATCAAGCACTTTCGATTTCGTTAAAATGTGTATTGATCCTTCACCCTCTGGCAGCACAGGGGAATTCTTAGCAATACACAGTTTCCTGCTTGATAATCCTGATGCCTTAAAAGCAAATACACCTTCACTTGAGGTTTCGACAGAATTGGTTCTTGTTGCATTTATTATTGACCCGAATTCACCTTACAGCGCGTTTGAGAAACCGAAACGCAGACAGCTTGTGCCAACGTATGGTCCTGTGTTTAGGTAGATGATGCCCCAAAATGTTGAAAGGATACGATGACCGCTCATCATCTTCTTATAAAAACAGCTTTTAAACAACCTGCTCACCGTCGACCGTTTTGGATTGTAAACCAGTCGTCGTTATTTACGGATATGATTGAGCAATTTGAGAAGAAAAGTGATTATCATACAATTCTGACTAATCCTGTGGATGCAACCGAAATTTCACTTCAGTCTTTTTATGAACTCAAAGTGGATGCAATCGAACTTTTCACAATCCCGTTTTTACCGGCGTTTTACATGAATCTTAGGGGAGTTTTCAATAAACACGAGATTCTGCTTAATCACCCGATTCGGAGTTCTTCTCAAGTTAAAAACTTAAAAATACCGGATTATAACGCTGAGCTTAGTTTTATTACTGAGACAATACGCAATCTCAGAGCGCAATCGTACGATGTACCCGTTATCGGTTGTTGTGCTGGTCCGTTTTCAATGACTTCATTTCTCATCGAAGGCAGAATTTCATCGGATATCCCACTTGCGAAGTCGGTTTTGTATTCTCGTGAATCAGCATTTTGCCAGCTTTTGGACATAATGTCGGATTTCACTAAAACTTCCATACAAGCACAAATCGATGCTGGTGCAGAAGCAATCTGCATTCATGACCCACTTGCATCGGCATTAACATTTGACAATTTTAACAGGATTTACATACCGATTCTTGCATCTCTTATCTCGGATACCAATCATGATGCAATCCCGATAATTTTTAGTACTGAGAACGTTAATGGATATCTCGATTCGCTTACAAATGTTGGTTTTGATGTAATTTCATTGGATTTCAGATGCTCAATTAACAAAATTCTTCATGAAACTGACAGCAAAACCTCTTTTCAAGGTAATTTCGATCCACTACTCCTACTCGGTACACCAGACTCGATACAAGAAAGTATTGAATCACATCTGCATAATCTTGGAAGAATCCACGGATTCATCGGAACTTTCAGCGGGGAAATTCCGCCATATATTCCTTTTGCCAATCTGAAGCATTTTATACGCAAATTTCAGGAACTTTCAAGCGGGTATGCAACACAATAGGTGAAAATGATTGCTGCAGACCAATTCAGCTGGATTATCGACAATAAAATCGGTGGAATGCCAAAACCGGATTGCTTTGGAAATCTCGAAACAAACCTTGCAGCATTGAAATCCCGTTTCAACATCGGTGTTCTCATTAATTTAACAGAAGAAAATCTCGACGAATTCACAGTAAAAAATGCTGGAATAAACTATTATCACATACCGATTGCAGAATTCTCACCGCCGACAATGCAGCAATTGCTCGAATTTAAGAAAATTTATGAAACTGAAACTGCACCAATTGCTGTTCATTGCTTGGCTGGTATGGGCAGAACCGGCACAATTCTCGCAGCAGCACTCGTTCTGGAAGGATTTTTACCTGAATATTCGATTAATGAGGTACGTCATAAACGTTCAGGATCAATTGAAACTGTCGAACAGGAAGATTCAATATTCGAATTCTACGAATTACTGAAACGCAAAAAAGACAAATAACGAAAATTAAACACCAAAAAAGACAAATAATATTTGCATATGGCTTTGTTTGTATTATAATATTACCAAACAAGCCAAGGATATAATAATGAGATACTACATAATACCAATTTTAGCAATTATTTTGTTCGTCGGATGCAGTTCTGATGTTAACTTCAGAGAACTTGATATTAACACAAAGAATTTGGATTTTGGAATAGTCGAACTCAAAAAAAGTGTGTTTGAAAATATCGAAATTTTCAACAATACTCATAAAACACTTGAAATTACAATTGAGTTTATCGGTGAAGAGGATTCTGATTTTCAATTGATTACGGATTGTGAATCAGGTCCAATACTACCAGAAGATACTTTTAATATTGAAATCAAGTTTAGGTCAGAGACTCTTGGTGAGAAATCTGCCCAGCTCAAATTGAATTATAATCATATGGGCTCACCAACACTCATCGATATTTCCGCCAAGTGCATAAAGTATGATATTCAGCTTCACCCTTACGCAGAATCAGTTGAATTTTCTGACACTTTGCTGAATACGACAAGTTTTGTGGTTGTGAGTATTAAAAATGTGGGTAATTCACCCTTAGATATCAGCTCAATAACATTTGAGAAAACAACCTGCTTTACGTTTTTTACATCGCAATTTCCCGCATATCTCGGTGTTAACAGACTAATGATGTTAATCCTATATTTTTCGCCTGATTGCACTGGGGACATTTCTGACACAATGCGGGTGTATTATGATACAAGTAGTAATCCGCTTGAAATTACGCTGACCGGAAACGGGATTTTACCCTATATCACTGATTTTCTGCCTATACAATATTTCAATTGTGATAATATGCCAGAAGATTGGTCAACTGAGGGTAATAAAGATTGTTGGGAATTGGGGAAACCGGAAGGATGTTGCGAAATTAAGCCTTTCAGCGGTGAAACCTGTGTAGGTACAATTGTTAAAGGCAATTATCTTGACAACAGTGATTCAAGATTAATTTCGCCTGTTGTTAACTTGTCACAGTCAACAACCCCTGTTCTAACCTTTGCTCATTGGCTTTGTACAAAATATGAACAGTGGGGTGACGGAGGTTTTCTTGAAATCCGAAAAAGTGATACAGGAAAGGCGGATACATGGTCAGAATGGGAAACTATAAGTAATATCACACCAAATTATTCTGTTACAAATTTCTGCGATACAATGCATGGCGCATTTGCAGGTATTGCGAATAACCCGGATTGGAAAACAGTGTCAGTAGATCTCATGGATTTTCGAGGAAAATATATTCAGATTGCATGGCATTTTATCTCTGACGCAAGTGATAACAGCTACGGTTGGTACATCGACAATGTGCATATATTCGAAATTTCCCAAAATCATGGATCATAGAAGAAAATTCTTTTACTAAGAACATTTTATTCGATCCAATCAAAATCTAAGTGAAAATCCCAAAACTACATCTACAATATTGCAATATCATTATTTCAGGATTGAAATTGATTGACCCTGCGAGATTGCTGTTGCTATAATAAGCAAAATCACCCCAATTGGAGATGTTTTTATGAATAAGAATTACGGGCGGTCTAACAGAGTAACTGCTAATGCGAGAAAAGCTGTTGGTGTCAGAAAAAGTGGTTCACAAGCAAGAAGCCATCATTCAGCAGGTCGTGCTGCAAGAGGAAGCGTGAGAAGAGGTCCTCAACCGAAACAAAATAATAGTAAGAATGTCGTAATCGGTGTTATTATCGGTTGTGTAGCAATAGTTCTTGTTGTTCTCGTTGTTGCAATGAACAGTGACAGCGGTGCGAATTTGGAAGAAAAATATACTGGAAAAGAACCGGGAAAACACAATGCAAATACCGAAAGAGGTAAATCAATAGCAGATGAATCCGAAACTACACATGTTGATGATGTTGTGAAGAAAGACACTAAAAAACCCGAAAATGACAAAGAAGAAGATTTAGACGATGACCCCTCATGGCATGAGAAAGACCCGAATTTCAAAGGGGAAAAGCTTGGTAATCGTAAATTAAATCAATAAATAGGAAAGATTAACAATCGGGAAAATAAATGGATCAGATTCAAGAGAAATACTTCGTAAGCGATAAAGCAGTCGAATTGCTGAAAATATTAAAGAAATCAGGGAAATGGCAGTTGCCAGCAGAGCTTGCCATCGATTTGAAATTGCGTCGAGAAGCGTTATTTGAAGCAATCGACGAGTTATTTGAAATCGGTTACGGATTGGAATTTCATCCATATTTCGGCTTAAGACTTATTAATCTGCCGAATGCTTTTATACCAGGTGAAATCACTAATAACTTGAATGTAAACGTCATAAATAAGGACTTGAAAATACTCAAGGGTGTAACTTCATCGATAAAATCTGCGTTTCAGATGCTTGAAAGCGGTGATGCTGATGAAGGCACTATTGTTCTTGCGGATGAACAACCGGAAATTAAGACCTGGGTTGATCATGATTGGTTTTCGACGGGTATTTACGGTATTTGCCTTGCAATTGTGTTGAAACTTCCGTCGCTTGAGGTGGAAAAAAGCAAGTATTTGAATTTGATAGGAACTTTAAGCATTGCTTATACACTCACTGATAACATTCATATTCCCGCGAAAATTGTGTTTCCAAGCAGCATTTACGTTTATAACAAGAAAATCGGTGATGTTATTGTAAAACATAACGTGAACTTCCCCGACTACTTAGTCATGGGAATAAACGTAAATGTCAATATGGATGAAGATGATTTCCCAGAGGAATTTGCAGGTAGGGCAACAAGCGTTAAAATTGAAAGCGGACATTCAGTAAACCGCAACGAAATCCTGAGATATCTGCTATTCAATCTCGATAATCTTGTTAACAAGCTTCGTAAGCGCAAGTATCGACCGCTTGAGATGTTGTGGCGTGATTATTGCGCGTTGACACCTCGTGCAGAAGGCGAAGAAATCATTGTTCTCGTGAAGACCAATGCTGGAGAGTTCGAAGGTTCAGTAATCTCAAGCGATCCTATTGCTGGGATTCGGATTAAACTTGCATCTACAAATGATGAGAAATCATTCACAATCGACGACGTGGAATCGGTAACAATCCAAAGTCAGTAATATTACGAACTTTTTAACACCAATTTCTTGCCACAGAGACACAAAGACCACAGAGAATAAAAGAATTAAGATTTTGCCACTAAGAGCCTATCCGGATATCAAAGTAGGATGTCTGCAGCACGAAAAGTAATAAACGCGCAA
>CAYZQB010000106.1:9075-10937 GCA_964480395.1 uncultured Planctomycetia bacterium | reverse complement strand
GGAGGTTCGAATCCTCTCACCCCGACCAATTTATTTGATTATATTTTAAGTAAGAAATAATATGAAAACTAAACAAAACAAGATTGAAGTAATAATTCCAGAATCAAATGATTTTCAGAAGAAAATCGATATTCCATCTGAAAAGATTTGTGATTGTCCTTCAAATCATATCAATTGTCTTACTGCAAAAGAGTGGTTGAAATCACAAATAGGAGTTTGGCAATTCAATTACGAAAAACGTGATATTCGAGATAAAAAACTACATCCTGCAACATTTCCAATTTCGCTTTCAAAAAAAGTTATTGAGTTGTTTTCACATCAAGGCGAAATAGTATTAGACCCTTTTGTTGGTAGTGGTACAACACTTGTATCAGCTCAGGATTTGAATAGAAATGCAGTAGGTTTTGATCTACAAAGGGATTATATTGATTTAACACATAATCGATTAAAAGAAAATGCAAACAACATGTTTAACGATTCAATAATATATGCAATTAACGACGATTCAAGGAATATATCGGAATACTTAAATGATAATTCAATTTCGTTAATTTGGACTTCTCCACCCTATTCGAATTTACTGAATCGGAAGAGATCAAATAAATCTAGACGTGAAAGAGATAATGGGCAACTTGGGAAGGTTGAACAATATTCACAGGATGAAAGAGATTTAGGAACACTAGATTTAGAAAAATATACTAGTGCGATGGGTGATATATTTGAAAAGCTTTTGCCAAAACTAAAAGAAAAAGCTCATTGTGTTATAAATGTTTCAGATATGTGGTGGGAAAATAAAAGAATCACAATTCATATCTCATTGGTTGAAGAACTGAGAAAAAGAGGATTTGAATTAAGAAATACAATCATATGGGATAGAACAAATATTGTTAATAGAATTGGTATTTTTGGATGGCCAAGCAATTATATCACTATGGGTGTTACATTTGAGTATTTATTGGATTTTTGGAAACCTCCTTCAAACTAGATTAAGAAATATAAAACATGAAAACTTACACAAAAAAAGAGTTAATATCGAAATTAAAATTAATATCTAAAATGGGATGGATTGAAAATAAACGACATGGCAATGTTGGAGGTATTGGAAATACAATTGAAGATTTACTTGAGATTGAAGAGAATAATTTACCTTTACCAAATGCAGGTGAATGGGAATTAAAAACCCAAAGAAAAAATACTACATCACTAACAACACTATTTCACATGGAACCGTCACCAAGAGCCATGAAATTTGTACCTCAAATTTTATTATTGAATTATGGATGGAAGCATAACGAAGCAGGTTTAAAATATCCAAAATCAGAATTGAGTTTTAGGCAAACAATATCATGTAAATCAAGAACAGATAGGGGATTTGGTATTGAAATCGATAATAATGATAAAAAAATACTTTTATCATTTGATTCCAATGAAGTTTCAGAAAAACATACTATTTGGTTAGATTACATTAAAAATAGTGTTGGATTGGAAGAATTAAACCCTCAACCTTATTGGGGTTTCAATGATTTAATACATAAAGCAGGTACAAAATTAACTAATTGTTTCTATGTTATAGCTGAAGTTAAAAAAGAAAATAGTATTGAGTTTTATTCTTATACGGACATTTACATGTGTGAAAACCTAGATATTGAATATTTTGTTAAAACAATTTCTGATGGTAATATTCTGATTGATTTCGATGCAAGAACGGGTCATAATCACGGTACAAAATTCAGACTTAAAACTGGAAAACTCACTTCTTTATACAAAAAAATAACAAAAATTTAATTCACGGTAGAATAAATTATTAGTATTACACTTACAGCTGAAATCGTGTGTGATGCAAGAACAAATGTAAAAGTAAT
>CAYZQB010000106.1:0-8975 GCA_964480395.1 uncultured Planctomycetia bacterium | reverse complement strand
GAAAATATAATTTGTGTTTTTAAATTATTGTAGATTTATTATATTGGATATAATATCTTACCAGCTCGACACTTTAGGAGCATTTCATGAGCGATAAGCACGAATGGGAAATGATTAACATCCGCACGGGCTATATCATCTACGAAAGCAGCTACCCAAACAGCTTCACGCGATGCTACTTCTCCGAGGAAGAAGTCGAGCCGGTCGAGGAATACAAAGAAGCAGATGAATTCTGGAAATTCGCTGGCTCCGCACAATCCGTCCGATACGACCTAAAATGCGCAAAAACAGGCAAAATCATCAAACTCGACGAACTGCTGGGAATAATGTTCCCTGACGGTAAGAAATGCGGCGGGGACATTGAGGTATTGCAGCGTGTCGCAGAACCCCAGCAAATATTCATTTACCTTGCTCTCTGTTTTCGCGGTGCAAAAGGAGAAGAAATTGAACTCACGAATGAGCAGCTTCAAGCACTCAACGAATATTTCAATGACCGCCTGCACACCCAAGGCAAAAAAATTCTCATCCTGCCCGAACGTTTCGCAGGTCCGCCCGATAGGTGTCATGGTCATATTCTCATCGATGTCGGCTTAACTTCCATGGAATAATTAATCAAAAAAATAAAGGAGATAATAATGAATGTTAAAGAACTGCAGGAAAAGCTTAATCTTGATATGCTGACCAAGCTTTATGACAACGAAATATCAGGTGTTTTCATCTCGGACATGGTGAGCGATATCATTTCAGGCGCAAAGGCAGGAAATTTGCTTGTAACCGTGCAGATTCATAAGAATCTCATCGCAGCGGCAAATCTTGTGGATGTTTCTTGCATAATCATAACACAGAACAAAAAACCGGACGACGAAGTTAAGGAAATGGCAGAAAGAACTCACATTCCGCTGTTTTCCGTTACAGAAAACGGCTGGGAAGTCGCAAAAAAACTCATCGCATTAGGAATTGGTTAAAATATGAATATGAACCTGAAGACGATTCTGGATTTGTTGGATTGTGAAGTAATTGTCGGTGAAAACCAGCTTGATATTGAGTTTCGTCATTGCTTCTGCGCAGACCTTATGAGCGATGTGCTTGCATATGCCAAAGAAAATTCAATATTATTAACCAGTTTGACAAGCGCACAATCCATTCGAACTGCTGACGTTGCTGACATCGTTGCAGTTGTTTACCTTCGAGGAAAAACACCGGTCGATGCTGCGATTTCTTTTGCAGAAATCAATAAAATACCTCTTCTAACAACGAAATACGGAGCTTTCACAGCATGCGGAATACTATATGAAAAAGGTATCAGGAATAATACATAACTGACTTTATCGAGAAAACTATGTCTGAAGCACTTTATAGCCAGAAATTTGAGATTCAAGGTGGAGATTTCAACAACGCCGGTATGATTTCTACGGAAATTAAATCAATTCTCAAAGAACTCAAAATTCCACAACCCATTGTTCGACGAACTGTTATTGCAACATTCGAAGGTGAAATGAACGTTGTTATGTATGCAGATGAAGGAACAATCGAGCTGATTATCCTGCCCGAATATATTAATATCAAGATCAAAGATATAGGACATGGCATCGAAAACATAGACTTGGCAATACAGGAAGGTTATTCGACTGCAACCGAGGAGATGCGCGAAAAGGGTTTCGGGGCAGGTATGGGTTTGCCGAACATCAAGCGAAACTCTGATATTTTCAAGATTGAATCCGAAGTCGGCAAAGGGACATTTCTTGATCTGAAATTTAATCTTAAAATTGAAATCTGATTTATTATTCATCTTGTGTTAACTTTAATATTTTAATATAAATGAAACTTATTAAATATTATTATTGCTAAATTCTGTGTTGCAAACCTTGATTATTAAGATTTGAAATGGACGAAAGATACTATCATTCTATAGAGTTTCATAGTGAGAAATGCGATTTATCTCTTAATTGCATTCGTGTATGCCCTACACAAGCGATTCGAGTAAAAAAGAACGGTCTGGAATTTATTGAGGAAAGATGTATCGATTGTGGCGAATGTGTAAAAGTCTGTCCCAACAACGCTATTATTGCTAAAACCAATGATTTAAGCGAATTCTCACATTTCAAACACCTGGTTGCTATACCTTCACCAACTTTGTACACGCAGTTCGGCAAAGAAGTCAACCCTTATCAGATTCTTACAGCATTAAAGCATATTGGTTTTGACGATGTTTATCCTCTGACATGGACTTGCGAGGCGGTTTACACAGCAATTAAAGAATTTGTGAAAGATTATAAAGGTAATTTCCCTTTTATTTCGAGTTCTTGTCCGGTTATTGTACGGCTACTTCAAGTGCTTTACCCTGAAATGCTGAAGCAGCTCATCCCAATAGATGTACCGAAAGAAATCGCAGCCAAAAAAATGAGAGAAGAAAAATCACGTTCACTTGGAATTCGTCCCGAAGATATCGGTGCAATCTATATTACACCTTGTCCAGCGAAAATGATTTCAATTAAACAACCTGCAGAGAAGATTAAGTCTTATCTCGACGGTGCAATATCAATAAATGACATATATAATCAGCTTTACGCGCAAATAGTGCGCTTAAAAAAAGACGAAGATTTTAAAACTAAATCGGAAAAAATCTCAAATACTCGACGAATGCTAGGACCAATTACAAAACAATCACTATACTGGTCAGTGCTTGGCGGTGATAAAAACACTAAAGACAGAGTTGGGTGGCTCACAGCATCTGGGCTTGATAATGTTATTAGAATATTCGACGACCTTGAAAAAGGCAAACTTCGAAATGTAAAGTATCTGCAATTATTGGCGTGTCGTGATGGATGCATAGGTGGAACTCTTACAGTCGAAAATTTATATATTGCTCGTGCAACCGCAATCCATCTTATCGAGGAGCTGCCTAAATTGTTTGAAAGCAAGCAAAAAGAATATATTGAAATGTATAAACAAGGATTATTTAACTTCGAAGGTAAGGTGCTGCCACGTAAACTCGACAAATCCGGGAATATTATCGAAGCAATCAAAAAGAAAAAGGAAAAGGACGAAATTTACAAACAATTACCCAATATTGATTGTGGTATATGCGGAGCACCAACTTGCTTGAGTTTTGCTGAGGATATTGTCAACGGTTTTTCTGAACTTATGGACTGCATCTTCTTTGCAGAAGATAACTTCGATGAAATTAAAAAAAGATTTATTAACAGGAAGAAAAAACAATAATCAAATAAGGAAACAGTAAATGAATGATAATGTAGGTCTAAATGAAATACCACTGAAAACAATTGACAGAGGACAACTTATTCCTCTGCTGCAACAAGCACAAAAGGAAGAAGGCTTTATTTCAACAAGTGCTGTACGCAAAATCTCAAGGCAATTGAAGATTTCCAAGAGTCATATCTTCGGTGTAGCATCGTTTTACTCGCAATTCAGATTCAATCCACCTGGTAGACATTCGATCAAAATCTGTCTGGGCACTGCTTGTCATGTACGTGGCGGGGATTTTATACTTAAAGCACTTGAATCGGAATTAGGCATCGTTACCGGCGAAACTACTGAAGATAAACGCTTCGATCTTGAACGCGTTGCATGTCTCGGATGCTGTGCCCTAGCACCAGTTCTTAAGATTGACGACGAGATTTACAGCAGAATGTCAGTAATTAAACTAAGGGAAGTATTGGGAAATTATGAATAAACTAAAAAATTTACAGCAAACTGCAACTGAACAATGGCAGGAATTTACAGAAAACTCTGAGCCAATTATTTTCATCGGCATGGGAACGTGCGGTATTGCTGCTGGTGCTGATAAAGTGTTTATGTGCATTCAGGAATTGATCGATTCTAAAAAATTGAATATCCAAGTAGTTAAAGTTGGTTGCATCGGACCATGTTATCTTGAACCCTTGGTTGATGTTAAACTTCCTGGTAAACCAAGATTTTGCTTCAATAATGTCGATGCTGACAAGGTCGATAAAATTTTCGACCAATATATTTTGAATAACGAACCAAAGCTAATGCCGATTGGTCATTTTGGTTCTTCTCAAGAAAGCATCGAAGGAATTAAATCGTTCTGGGAACTGCCGATGCTCAAGAATCAAACGCGAATCGTTTTGCGCAACTGTGGGTTAATAGATCCGGAAAATATTGCACATTACATCGCTAATAGCGGATTTATAGGGCTTCAAAAAGCACTTGCAGGGAAACCGGAAGAAGTCATCGAAGAGATAAAAACATCTGGATTGCGTGGTCGTGGTGGTGCAGGTTTTCCAACACATCTTAAATGGCAGTTTTGTCGGAATGCAAAGGGATCACCAAAGTATCTGGTCTGCAATGCGGACGAAGGAGATCCAGGTGCTTTTATGAATCGCTCGTTAATGGAAGGTGATCCGTATGCTATGCTTGAAGGCATGATAATCGCTGCATACGCAATCGGCGCAAATACCGGATACATATATATCCGTGCTGAATATCCTTTGGCAATTGAACGACTAAAACTCGCAATTGCAGAAATGCATAAACACGGATTTATTGGTGATAATATCCTTGACAGTGGTTTCAGCTTCGAGATTAAGCTAAAGGAAGGTGCTGGTGCTTTTGTCTGTGGCGAAGAAACCGCGCTTATTGCTTCAATTGAGGGTGAACGTGGAATGCCACGTAGTAAACCGCCATTCCCCGCAATTTCAGGTGTTTACAACAAACCAACGAATATCAACAATGTCGAAACATTTGCAAATGTACCGAATATCTTACGCAATGGTGGTGAATGGTTTGCAGGTTTCGGATCTGAAAAAAGCAAGGGAACAAAGACTTTTGCGCTTGTTGGAAAGGTTCGACGCACCGGACTTATTGAAGTACCATTCGGAATTACTCTTCGGGATGTAATTTTTGATATCGGCGGTGGGACATTGAAGGATTTCAAAGCGGTTCAGACAGGTGGACCTTCAGGTGGTTGTTTAAACGAAGATCAGCTTGAACTACCGATTGATTATGAATCCCTGCAAGATGCTGGTTCAATTATGGGTTCAGGTGGACTCATTGTAATGGATGCTCACACATGCATGGTTGATGTTGCAAAATATTTTCTAAATTTTACAAGCCAGGAAAGCTGCGGAAAGTGCACACCCTGCCGCATCGGAACGCGTAAAATGGTTGAGATTCTTGAGAAAATTACATCGGGAAATGCTGTAATTGAAGACCTTGATTTACTTGAAGTGCTTTCTGACACGGTGAAACATGGGGCTTTATGTGGTTTAGGACAGACAGCACCAAATCCTGTACTAACCACTCTCAAGTATTTCCGAAACGAGTATATTGCCCATATTGTTGATAAACACTGTCCAGCAGCGGTTTGTCGGGATCTCGTAGAGTATCGTGTTATACCTGGAAAATGTACTGGTTGTCAACGCTGCGTTGCAGTCTGTCCAACAGGTGCGATAACAGGACCACGCAGTGAACCACATAATCTTGATCCTGATAAATGCATTAAATGTCGTGCTTGCTATGAGATTTGTCGTTTTGATGCTATCGCAGGTGACGCTATCGTAATTGAGTAAACAATAATTAAGGAATTTTTATGAAAACAACTGAGACTGAAATAGTAACTATAACTATAGACAGAAAGCAGGTTAATGTACCGGAAGATATTTCCGTGCTGAAAGCTGCGCAGCTTGCCGGTATCTATATCCCGACGCTTTGTTATCTTGAGGGTACCAGGGCTTATGGCGGGTGTCGATTATGCATTGTTGATATCAAGGGTCTGCGCGGTCATCCGACAGCTTGCACAACACCGGTTAAGGATGGCATGGAAATCACTACAAAAAATGACGTGCTGCAAAGTTTGCGACGTGAGATTCTTGAACTTCTGCTTTCCGAGCATCCTTACACATGCCTTGTATGCAAAGAGAAGGATGAGTGCAAAGATTATATGCAGACAACAAAAAAAGTGAGTTTAACAACTGGATGCAATTTTTGCCCAAACAACGGAGACTGCGAGTTACAGGAACTTGTTGAATACCTTGAACTCAAAAATGTTAAATACCCGATTTCATACAAAAATCTACCTGCTACAAAAGATAATCCATTTTATGATATTGATCATAACCTTTGTGTTCTCTGTGGCAGATGCGTGCGAGCATGCAATGACTTGCGCAATAGTGAGGTGCTGTCGTTTGTTGAGCGAGGAAATAACGTCGTTGTTGGCACTGCGTTCAATGAATCACAGAAAGATGCTGGTTGTGAATACTGTGGCGCATGCATCGACGTTTGTCCGACTGGTTCTATATCCGAGAAGCTTGGGAAATGGGCTGACAAAGCAGATTCATCCTTCGAAACCGTCTGTACACAATGTTCTGTTGCTTGTAACATGAACGTAAATGTAGCTAAAAATGTTATAACGAATGTCGGCGCAGCTCCAGGTCCGCGCATCAATCCACCTCAGCTTTGCGTACGTGGGCGGTTTACAATCGCAGATATTGTCAATCATCCGAAACGGATTACTGTCCCGATGATAAAAAAAGCCGGTAAATGGATAGAAGTAACACTTGATGAAGCAAAAAAGCACATTGTCAGCAATTTCGAGAAATATCGAGGAAATCAATTTGCAGCAATCGGTTCTGCTCAATCAACGATGGAAGATAATTTTCTGCTTCAAAAGTTTAGTCGCAAAGTGATGCGTTCTAACAATGTTGATTTATTCTCTTCATTTAATAATCGTACATTATTAAAGTGTATTCATGATTTTTATAGTGTTTTTCCTCCTAAAAAGTTAGATTTCATAGAAAATGCTGACACAGTTCTAATTATTGGTGCAAATGCTTCTATCACACACCCAATGCTTGAACAGCGTGTTCGTCGTGCTAGTAGAAACTGGAAAAACGTAATTGTTTGTAATCCACTTTATACTCGATCATCTTATTTCGCAACAATACAAATTCAGTTTAAACCTGGTGAAGAATACACTTTTTTGCAGATGGTTTTGGCAGAAATTGTAAAAATATCAACAAAAACCGACAACTCTGATATTAAAAAGATATTAGATAGATTTGATCTTGAACAAGCTTTATCGATTTGTAGTGTCGGCATCAATGAATTAAAAAAGATTACTGATATATTAAATAGCTCTGAAAAAGTCGCAATAATCGCGGGTGATGGTTTACTAAGACATCCTGAAAACGAACACAATATTTATGCCTTGCAGAATTTACAGTTGATGCTTAAAAATCCAGATGAATGTTCTACATATTTTCTACTTGGTGACGGAAACCACTTTTCCGCATCTAATCTTGGTATGCATCCAGATTTTTTACCGGGATTTATATCGATAGAGAGTGAAACAAATATCAGCACATGGAGCGAGAAGTGGAAAGCACAACTTACCGATATAGCAGGTTTAAATTCTAACGAAATAGTAAATAATATTTCTGATGAAAGTATTACGACACTGTTATTAGTTGGTGATTTACCTCCTAACAAAAATCTTGAGGATTTGAAATTCTTCGTTCAAGTCAACTATTTTTTAACAGATACTTCAAAATTCGCGAATGTCTTCATACCGCTTAAACATCCTGTTGAAACTGATGGTCATTTCGAATCAATATCTGGGGAAATTAAGGAGCTTTCAACTAAAATTAAGATTGCTTCAGACATTAAATCTGTTACGCAAATAATTTCTGAGGTTTCAATTGCAATGAATGAAGAAGGATTCGAGTATTCATCTACACAATCAATTTATGACGAAATTAACAAATTAAAGAATAATAATATTTATACAAACAAGAATAATTATAAACCTGTGAAGGTTGCTATTTCACTAAAACAAAGGGAGTTTCCCTATTCAACAATTATCGAAAATAATTATCACCATCTTATGGGTAACTTGTTATCTGCTAGAATAGAAAATATGAAAATTATCCGTGATGAAGGAATACTTGAAATATCGGCTGAAATTGCACAAAAACTTAGTATAAATAATGGTGATAGCGTAAAATTAACTACTGAATATAACAGCGCGATACACAGTATTAGAATAAACTACAATTTAAAAGATAATATAGCTTATTTTAGACCGACTTGGAAAGATTTAAATCTCTTTACAACTGGTTTGAATATTAATACTTGTACGGTTAATTCTAAAATAGAAAGGATATAATATGGCGAAAATATTAGAAAAAATAATGATAGCTCCTAACATACATGAAGTAGTTGTAGATGCACCTGACATCGCAGCAAAGGCGAAAGCTGGGCAATTTGTGATTATAATTGCTGACGAATTTAGTGAAAGAGTTCCATTAACTATTTCTGATATTAATCCTGATTCTGGCACAGTTAGTTTTATTTTTCTTGAAATAGGTGCTTCGACTAAAAAACTTGCAGAACTTCAAAAAGGAGAAATTTTATACTCATTCACTGGACCACTTGGTCGACCATTTGAAATTTCTAACGTTGGTGAAGTTGCTTTGGTAGGAGGTTGCTATGGTATAGGCGGAATTTATCCTGCAATCCAAGCTTTCAAGAATGCTGGAAACAAAGTAACTGTGTTTTTAGAAGCTCGTGCAGGTTTTTTGCTATATTGGCGTGATAAAATTGAAGCAGCAGCAGATACTGTAATATACTCGACTGGCGACAATTCAGTAGGTACAAAAGGTCATTCGCATGATGCTTTGAAAAAAGTATTAGATAGTGGATTTAAGTACGATCTGGTTATAGCTGTCGGTTGTACATATATGATGTTTAAAATATCAGAAACGACGAAACCTGCTGATATTAAGACGATTGTTAGCATGAATTCTGTGATGATTGATGGTACTGGCATGTGCGGCGCATGTCGGCTTGTTGTTGACGGCAAAACAAAGTTCGCATGTGTCGACGGTCCGCATTTTGATGGGCATAAAATCGATTGGGATATTGTTCTTGCAAGGCGAAAAGCATATCTAACTGAGGAAATTATTTCACACGAAAGGTGGTAAAATGGCAAAGAT
>CAYZQB010000105.1:3016-11101 GCA_964480395.1 uncultured Planctomycetia bacterium | reverse complement strand
TCGCAATGACACCGTGTAGGTTGGTTCTACAGCATTGACAGATACGATGAAATATGCAAAAGGAAAGAAAAGAAAATGTGTGCATGCACACCTCGCAATGACACGGGGTGGGTTTATTCAACGAGTTCGTTCCATTTTAAACCGCGGATTCTCTCGGAATTTTCAAGCCGTGTAAGTCCGATTTTGTCGAGATAACCAAGCATCGGCAGAGCGAATTTCCTGGTTGTGCCGACTCCTTCCCTGAATTCCGCTACGGTGAAAGATTCCTGACTCGATAGCAGTTCAATTGCGATTGTTCTCATCAACTTTTCAATGTCTTTACGGACGAACATGAGCGGGTTAATCTGCATTATCTCACCACGGAAAACCCAGTTTTCAAGGATGTCAGACGCAGCTTTGATATTCAAATCACGCTCGAATTCATTGGCTAACATCGGTTTTGCACCACCCTCGATAATCTTTTCTAGCACTTGATTGAGAGTTTTTTCCTGCTTTTCATCAAGATTCAACGAATAGTCAGCGAGTTGTAATTTCCCTTGTTTTGATTGAACTTTTCCCTTTGAAAGCAGGTATTTAACGATTGTTTCACCAATATCACCTGAAATTTTCATGCGCGAAATAACATGTGCTTTGCTGTGCCAAAAACGAAACGGATTACCTTTGTTTTCCGCTATCAGCACCTTGATTAGCATTTCAGATAGGTTTGCGAAATATGCGGTGGAAATATAATTGCTACCTTCTTTCATCACTTTTTCATGCGCAATAAGTTCGTTTAGAACCAGGCTTGCGAAGTCTTTCTTGAACCCGAATTCCTCAATAAGGCGTTTGATTGAAATTATTGAATTTTCTTCATCTTCGATGTAGCTGGCGATAAAATCTACCGGATTATCGAGCTTTTCCATAACATTGTTCAGATTCTGAGCGAATAAATCTTTGTTGCCTCGTGGTTTATTGTTGCTCAATTTCAGCACAACTCCACCGCCAATGAGAAATTGGTTTGAAAAATCACGAATAATTAATCTGTCACCGACGCAAGAATGTATTTCCGATTCGAACCTAAGCTGAACGTATGCTTCGTCACCCGAAACAAGAAATTTTACTTGTGAGAGAAAGACGATTTTGCCGACGATTTTGTTCGTTCCGATATAAATTGTCAATTTCTGCGTGTTTTTAATTTTATGCTGATAATTTTGGAGTATTTTTATCTTTGCTGAAATAATTTTTGCAGTACTATACGCGCCAGAAGCTACGATGAAATCACCGCGTTCAAGTTTGTCTGTCCCGACACCTTGAATATTCAGGGCAAGTCGATGTCCGAATCTAGCGTAATCGACGCTTTGCCCGAAAACCTGCAATCCGCGGATTTTGCCCCTAGTTCTACCTTTTGTTCCGAGAATTTCGATTTCATCACCAATATTTATCTCTCCGTCGCTTGGAACTCCCGTTACGACTGAACCGAATCCCACAGAGCTGAAAACGCGCTGAACAGGCATGCGAAATACCCTTATGCTGTCCTTGATATCAAGTTTGTCAATCTCCTCATCAAGTAATGTCAGTATTTCCGATGTACCTTCACCCGTTGTCGCACTAAAATTCACAATCTGCGCGTTCTCAAGGAATGTGCCAGCAACAGCATCGCGAATGTCATCATGCAGAAGCTCAATTAATTCCGGGTCTTTGATTAAATCCGTTTTGGAAAGGACGATAATTCCTTTTTTAATACCGAGTAAATCCATAATATTGAGATGTTCTAAGGATTGCGGCATGATTCCG
Source organism: uncultured Planctomycetia bacterium (assembly GCA_964480395.1). Classification (GTDB taxonomy): domain Bacteria; phylum Planctomycetota; class UBA8742; order SKZP01; family CAYZQB01; genus CAYZQB01. The sequence goes on along the minus strand of CAYZQB010000105.1, from coordinate 9,328 downwards.
TCATCAGCAGCTACAACGAATAGAACAATTCCGAAGCCCGTCGCGCCTGCAACCATGTTTTTGATAAATCTCTCATGACCTGGGACATCGATAAACCCGATTAGCTTGCCTGATGGCAGCGACATCTCAGCAAAGCCAATATCTATGGTCATTCCGCGTTTTTTCTCTTCATCCCATCTGTCAGGATCGATGCCTGTCAGCCGTTTAACAAGTGAACTTTTACCGTGATCGATGTGTCCGGCAGTTCCAATAATGGTCGGTATAAGGTTGCTGAGATTTTTATTCATGTGTATTGCACGTAAAATAAAGGAGATTTTAAGAAATGATACGCTCAAATGCAAAAACGAGTTGATATTAGTGGTGCATTTTGGTTAAAAGTGTAGTTTCTCATGTTAGTAATAATATGTTGAAACAATAAATACTACCATAGTATCTCAATTCAACGTAATAAAATCATAAGAGCAGGAATAAAGGAGCGGATAACGTGTCAAAAAAAGTAAATCCTATGACTGATATAAAAAGACTGCCGAAATGGCAGAAATATACCATTATCGCAATACTGTTTGCTCTAGCACTTGCATTTACGATGAGCGGTGCCATGATTGCTGTAGTTGGTTATTTAACCGAACAAAAGAATCCACCGATGGGAATTATCGGTGATAAGACCATTGAATATAACGATTTTTATTCATACTATAATTTTTTCCAAATCGTTTACTCCCGTAGAACAAATGCAAAATCATTGCTTTTCTCAAGAATGCCGATTAAATCGAGTACTGGTGAGATTTCAACTCAAAATGGATTTGAAGACTCATATTACATCGATTATGTCGCAAAAACGATTGAGAATGAGAACCTTAATAAGGAACAAGGCGAAACCACTGAGTTGTTTCTCAATAAGATTGTCTGGAACCATGTACTTTTGTTCGAATTAGCCATGAAATACAATATAACCGTTAATGACGACGCTGTAAGAGAAATCGCCAGACAGGTTCTGCTTGGTAGTCCTAAAATGCCGAAATTGCCGCCGGCAGCACCAGAACCAGCTGAGAACACTAATGAAAACAATGAAGGTGAAAATGCTTCCACGGATAATAGTGAAAACAAGGCTGCAACGGAAAAAGCAAATTTAGGTGAATTGTGGCAGATCGAGCTGAATGAGCGTGAGAGCTTATATGAATCCGCGCTAAGCAATGAACTTAAGATGGACAAAGACGCTTTCGAGAACATTATCAGAGAATGCCTAATTGTAAAGAGATATATGGATCAACTGATATCTGGGAATATCAATATCAGCAGAAAAGACATACTCAGTAATATCGATGCGTTTAAGTACGAGTTGAAACTTCAGTACATTCGAATAAGCTCTGACCATGCTGAGGTCATAAAACGCGCGAAAGCAAAGCTTGCAGACGAAATCACGGAAATAGTACTAAAAAAAGAGCTTTGGCAAAAAGGCAATCTTCAAAGTCCTGACGAGCTATTCGTCGGACCACTTGAAAAAATTTACAGACAGAAATTGCAGTCGGATGATGAAAATTTTTCGGAACCAAAATACAGATTGAAGGTCATAACTTCTGAGTTCGAAAACTTAAAACCATATGTCATAATACCTGACGAGATTATCAAACAGTTTTATGAGCATTATAAGTCAGTGTTCTTTGAAAATAACAAAACCGACGATGAAATTAACGATGAGTTCAATGATATCAAGCAAAAAATGATTAAAGAGCATGAGAATGACAATGCTGAGACTCCGAAAGTTGAAGGTGACGGTAACACCGACAGCACTAAACCAAAACCTCAAGAATGGAAGCCTGTTGAGGGTTGGGATGAATTGAAAAAGCAGCATTACGAAAAGATGCGATATAAGAAATTCGAAGAAGTGAAGGAAGAAGCGAAAAAGCTGGTTACCGAGCTTGCCACGCCGAAATTCGCAGCAGCTGCAATCAAGAAACTCAAAGAAGAAATTGACAGCAGAATCACGAAAAACCAGGAAGCATTTGATAAGCAGAGAGATAATAAAGACGAAATTCTGAGAACGATGAAACAGCTTGAAGAAATTTTCTTCGGCGGAACGAATAACAAAGGTTTGATTAAAGTTTTTAATGATTTCAAAAGTACGATTATCGATGAAATCGAGAGTGTAAAAAATAAATGTTCGATTAATTTCGATGAAGACGATAAATCGATTTTGACTCAAATTAGCATGGAAATATTAAATGAATCAATGATTTACGCTTGGAAAAATATTGAGACTAAACGAATTCAAGCATTGTCCGAGTTGCACTTGACAGATAATCCTTATTCAGAAGAAAAAAATCTTATCGCAGATACATATATAGAGTTGAATAGCTTAAATACCCAGATTTCAAGCATGAAAAAAGAAATAGAATTGTCATCATTAATGCGAATTGAAATGCTTGAAAAAAACAGAGATATCATTCAGAGACGTCTAAAATTACTCGTCAATATGCGTGATGAATTAATGACAACTTTTACTCAGCTTAAAGAAGTGTTTCGAGAAACAACTTTATTAAGTGAATCTCTCGGTAAGGATTTCAGTCTATCAAAAGGATTCCTTGATGTTTATTTCAGCGATTTCAAACAGAATATTATCAAGATTTTGGATGATTTTAGCACAAGATTGAAGATTGATGAAACTGCATATGAAATTAATTCTGAAGTGCAGAATCTGGAAATCGATTTGAAAAGATTTGAATCACAAATCAAAGAAAAAGCAAAGAATCTTTCAAAGGAACTGCCACCGAAAGCACTGCTGAATCTGAAAATTACTGATTTCCCGTATAGCGAATTTGGCTTAACCATTCATGATATTGCATTAAGCAAAATATATTCAGGGGTAACGATAAAAGGCATGTGGGGTGCCGGCATTCCGCCTTATGAATTCAAATCAGCAATGACAATCGATGAAATTAAGAATGATCCATGGATTAAGAAAAATATGCCATATTTATTGAATTCAAGCACCTGGGATTACAATACAAATTCTGCCCAGGGTAAGAAGTTTAAAGATATGTTAAATGAACTGACAGTCGGCTCATATTCCGAAGCAATTGGCGTTACCGGTGTTGGTGTTTACATGCTGTATCTTGAGGAGAAAGTTGAAGATAATCAACCGAAATTCGAAGACGTAAGAGATAATATGATTCAGGATTATATCGACCAGAATGTGTCGGAAATTGCGAAAGAATACGCTAGCGAAATCAGACAAGAAATTGATTCTGCAATTGAAGTGGTTTTGAATTCAAAAACTGATGAATTAATCGTTCTTGCTGAAAAATACGTCAAAAATGAAACCAAGTTAAACAAAATTAAACAGGATATTCAAAAAACCAACAATGAGAGTATTATTAAAATAAAAAGACAGCTTGCAGACGCAATTATACTTTATATCACGCAAAAACACAATGTTAGCGTTATTGAAACTGATTTTGTGAATCTTAAAAGTGATATTACTGACATTGCATCTGAAAGTGGAAACGACAGGAAATTTATTGACAAATGTATGAAAATCGTTCCTTATTTTGAAATATCAGAAATAACAAAGGAAACTCGACCCGATAAAGACAGAAATACTAAGATTAATTCTTCATATATTTTTGCTCGTGTTATTGACATGCGGAAACCACAAATTAAAGGTGCCAAGGTTAATCCTTCTGATATTGATGAAGAAGAAGTTGAGCGTTTGTATAAGAATCTTTGGGCAAGAAAAATACTCAGCAACAATGAAATTATGGCGACTACAGAGATTAAAACGCTTCTCGACAAATTACATGAAAACAAGATTACTGCGGAAATATATACAAAGAATCTCAAGGATGCACAGGATTCCGGCAAAAAATAAACAATTAGTTTTGCTAAAAATGTATTTGGAATCAACAAGGAATTAATGATGCTAATTGAAAAGATTCAGAATGCGTTAAAATCCAAAATTGATACAAAGTATAAAGTTGGTGCACAAAATTATTTTAAGGATGATGTAAAGCTTTATGGGGTAAGAGTACCTGAGGTTCGCAAGATTTCATCGGAGTTTTATAAATTTGTCAAAGATAAGAAAAAATTAGAAATCTACGAAATTTGTGAGAAATTGATGCAATCGGGCTTCAGCGAGGAAAAAACAATTGCATTTGACTGGATATTTAAGCAGAAAAAGCACTTTAATCTTGATGATTTCGGTGTTTTCGAGTGTTGGATTGAAAAATATGTAAAATCGTGGGCAGATTGCGATGATTTCTGCGGTCATGCACTCGGTTATTTGCTTTATATGAATGAAACACTAGTGAAAAAGTTGATGTCCTGGACGAAAAGCGAAAACCGATGGCTTCGTAGGGCATCAGCAGTATCTCTCATATATTCGGTGAAACGTGATAAATATCATGCTGAGGCATTCAAAATCGCTGAATCGCTTCTCCTTGATGAAGATGATCTTGTACAGAAAGGATACGGCTGGCTTCTCAAGGAAATCAGCAATCTCAACCAAGATGCAGTTTTCGAGTTCATCTTTATTCGACGCGATAAGATGCCTAGAACCGCACTTCGATATGCAATCGAAAAAATGCCGACTGCACTCAGGCAGAAAGCCATGAAGCGATAAATCAAACATGATATTAAATAAAAAATGAATTTCATTGTGTTTACAATTTTCTTTGATAGAATCCCTTTGTTCAGTGGTCTTTTTAGACCATTTTTTTATTTACGTTGAAGCAGCATGAAATCACAGCTTAATTGGATACCGTGAAAGGTGATATTATGGGTAGAAGAAAAAAAGAAGAACCATTTGACCCACAGAAAATTCTCAGTCAGATTCAAGAGTTAAAAGGGGTAAAAAAGCTCGATGACGACGTTGTCTATGGTGCGCTCGAATTCGCAATTGCAAAAGCTGTTGCCAAACAATTCGAACTTGAGGTTGACCCGGAAGTCAACATCGACAGAGAATCTGGTATTATGACCTTTCTGAAGGCGGAAATAGAAGAAGTCGAAGAAGAAGTATATGACGAAGATCTTGAAGAAATGGTTGTACGCATTGTTGAGAATCGTTATGTTCTTGAAGATGAACCGCTTGAAATAGATTTACGCAAACTTGGTCGTCTTGCAATGCAGATTGCCAGGCAGGTTATGATTCAAAAGCTGCGTGAAGCGGAATGGGAAATCATCTTCGAAGAATATTACAAGCTGAAAAAACAGCTTATCACCGCGGAAATAATGAATGTTGACGAATGGGGGAATCTCCATCTGAAACTTGATCGTGGTCGTACTGAAGCGATAATGCCACGTAAAGAGCAGATCCCGACTGAACAATATATGCGTGAAGGTGAAGGTGGCAAACCCATTTTAGCGATAATTCTCGACGTTAAAAAAGAGGGTAAAAAGAAAGACCCGCGAAAATCGTCATCAAGAGTGCGTATTATCCTTTCACGCGCGAATAAAGAATTCGTCCATAGGTTATTTGAGCGTGAAGTGCCGGAAATCAAGAACAAAGTCGTGTCAATCAAAGCAATCGCAAGAGTAGCGGGAATCCGCACAAAACTTGCGGTTCAATCTAACGACCTGAAGGTTGACGGAGTTGGCGCATGTGTCGGCACAAAGGGAAATCGAATAAATAAAATCACGGCTGAGCTGAATAACGAAAAAATCGACGTCATACATTTCAGCGATGATATTGAAACCATGATTTTCAATGCACTGAAACCAGCAAAGGTTTCAACAATCACACTCGATTATGACCGCAACCGCGCAATGGTCGTCGTGCCGGACGATGAGCTTAAGCTAGCTATCGGCAAAAAAGGTATCAATGTCAAACTTGCCAGCGAGTTGACCAATTGGCATCTCGATATAATCACGTCGTCGCAGGAGGGTGAGCTGGAGCATCGTACAATTGCAAAGCTGCTCACGGTCAAGGGTGTGGATTATGCGCTTGCGAAGGAGCTTTTTGATGTCGGGCTAAATGAATTTGATGAGATTTTGGAGGAGACGCTGGAGAATCTGGCGGAAATGATTGATGGATTCAGTCCTGAGGACGCGAAAAAGCTGCAGAATGCTATTTTGGATCTCAGCGAGGAGGATTATTACGCGAAAGCTACGCCGGAGCAGATTGAGGAAGTCAAGGAGATTCGGGCGCAGGCTTCGGGCAATGGTGAGGATGCACAACCTGCAACGGACGAAACAGCTGAGCCAGCTAAGGATGATGACTCGATTAAACCAGCTGAACCTGAGGTAGAGACTGAAACTGTCGATGCGACTAAGGCTTCCGAAAAAGTTGAACCTATTGTAGAACCTATAGTAGAACCT
>CAYZQB010000105.1:0-2916 GCA_964480395.1 uncultured Planctomycetia bacterium | reverse complement strand
GTAGAACCTGTGGAAGAACAAGAGGAAGTAACTGAATCTGCAGAGAAAACTGAAACAACAGAGCCGTCTGAAAAGCCAAAGAAGAAAAAGCCAGCAAAAAAAGCTGCGAAAAAACCATCAGCGAAGAAAACGTCGAAAAAATCAAAAGCTGTTGAACCCGACACCGATAAACCTGCTGACAAAGTCGAGGATGCTGAGAAAACTTCAGACAAAGCTACTGATACCGACAAAGTGTCGGATAAAATCAACAATGCAGATAAAGCGTCGGATAAAATCAACGATGCCGAGAAAGCTGCTGCCGACGCCATCGGCTCATACGACCCCACCGACGACGAGGAATAATACGGTTGTCATTCTGAATGAGCATGAGAAACATGCGATTGAAGAATCCAGGCTAGTAGGATTAAGAGTAATAACAGCAATCACAAAAGAACGTCATTGCGAGGAAATCATATACCAAATTCACATATCTCCCACGGCGTCATTGCGAGGGAGTGTAACGACCGTCGTAATCTCTTGATTTCCAATGATGATTCGAAAACACACTAACGATTTTCAATCATCACCAATTGTTGTTCGGTCAACCCTTTCGTTGACATAAATTATCAATTGTCATTCCCAACTTGATTGAGAATCCAGTTACCTTTCATAGTCTCCGAGATTGCGACGCTTTCAACCTCTGGTTGACGCTCGCAATGATATTTACTCGATATTTAGCCGACAACAACATCAATAATTAATCCTCATTTTCAGGTGTACTAGCCTGGATAATTAAAGGATTTCGTCCGCTTCGGTCGTTTCACTCCCTCAGAATGACATTGTGGGGGTGTTTTGAACGCATTGTTTCGCAATTGTATATTTGATACTATCCCTGATACAATCATACTCGAGGTACTTGTCAAGCAGAATATACGTTGCCTGAGGTTCTCGAAGGCAACCGCAACCATGGTTCCTGAGCGTAGTCGAAGGACAGGGCTTGTCCACCCCAAACAACGAAATTCTACTTCCGATGTCATTCTGAACGAAACGAAGTGAAGTGAAGAATCCAGGCTAGTCCATCCCCGACAAGGAAATACTTTTTATCAATAAAAAAATTTTGTATCAGTTTTCTATTTCATTTTATTGGTTTCAAGAATGGTAATTTCAGTTTATAAGGAATGTAATTCGTATTACCAATTCCTATTAAACTTGAATTACCTTTTTCAACTTTCTTAATTGTTTCAGCAAATTTAATATTTATTTGTTTTACCATATGATTGTATTGCTGAATTCTATCAATATAATCCGTTTTTCTAAACAACACAACATCAACAGCATTGCAGAATTGCAATATGTTTAACTGATTTACATGATATACATTTTTGATTTCATATATATTTGATTTTATATTACCATTACTTCTCACTGTTTCAGTATTTTGGGGTGGTTTATAGTAATTTGCATCAAACAATATCAAATATTTTTTTGGCGTAATTGGTACAAAAACTTGAATACCAGGAGAACTAACATCAAAATCATCATTTGTGTGATTATTATAAAATACCGAATTGTAGAGAACAACTGGAGAATCAGAAATTACAAAATCAACACTAGTTTTGTTTATAAGGAAAAATGGTTTTAGTAAACTCCAATATCTGCAGATTGATTTATATTCACCTAAACCACATCTATATGGTTTGTTTACCGATATAGATATATCATCATTCATATTTGTCATTTTTTCAATATTATTCTTATTCTTTTCAATTATCTCATCTTTTAAGTTATCAGACCAAAGTGTTGCTCTTTGATTAACAATTTTCGAAACACGTTTTGATCTGCTATATGATACAGATACAAATACAAGCAGATCTTTATAGTCATTCTCATTCACATTATCGACACCATTTTTTAGAATATTTTGGAAGGTTATAGCATGAATGTTTTCGAATTCTGATATTAAATTTTCATCTTCCTCGCTTCCAAAGATATTATTTTCCTGACATTGATTTTTGATAGGAACACCGAATTCTGTTGCATTATAATTTCGACGAAAGACGTTTATCAGTTTATATTCTTTACCTGCTTCTTTCTGAGATAGAAGTTCGGATTCTCTATCAGTTGAAAAATACTTCATGTAAAACTGCGGTACATAATGTTGTTTTTGACTCATTTTATTGCCTAATTATATTTTGTAATATGTATACAACTATACAACATTAAAATGAGTTCATTAGATTTTAATTTTTATCATTTTATCAAAGCACTTGGGCGATGAGTTCGGCGATGTCGAAACGGGCGATTGTTTCGTCCTTATTCAGTGCTTTGCAGGCATCCTCGAACATGGTCAGGCAGAACGGACATGCTGACGCAATCACCTCAGCATCCGTCTGCAACGCCTGCTCTGTACGCTCAACATTGATGCGCTTGCCGATTGTCTCCTCCATCCAGTTCCAGCCACCACCCGCGCCGCAACACAAACTCTTGCCATGATTATCGCTAAATTCACGCACCTTCGCACCCGCATTCGCAAGCTCCAGTATTTTCCTCGGTGCTTCGTAAATTCCGTTGTACCTGCCAAGATAGCAGGAATCATGATAAATCACGTTCTTGCCAATCGCACCATTCAGCTTTAGCTTGCCCGACTCAATCAGCTCCAGAATCAGCTCCGCATGGAACACAACATTGTACTCGCCGCCAAACTCACGATAATCCTTCTTCAGCATGTTCAGCCCGTGCGGACACGTCGTTACAATCCGTCGTTCCTTCTTCTCGCCGAGTGCTTCGTTCAAGGTCTCGACGTTTTCCTCAACCAGCATCTGAAAACGGTCTTCGCTGCCAGTCTTGCGCACAGGGTCTCCACAGCATTTCTCCGCATTTCCCAAAATCGCGTAATTCACCCCTGCTGTCTGCAAAATTTTCAAAAATGCCTGAGCG
>CAYZQB010000104.1:0-11101 GCA_964480395.1 uncultured Planctomycetia bacterium | reverse complement strand
AATTCAAGTGCATCGAAGTATTGATACGGATACACCCTTGTTAACTGCTCAATTTCGGTTCGGAATTTAGTCCATTTTTTATTAATCAATCTATTAACTTTATTTCTTCGATCTTCGATTTCTTTTTGAATTTCTTCAGTTAGAAGCTTTGATTCGAAATTACCTAATAGTTTTTTTATCTCTACAAATTTCTTCTCTTTAATCCACTCATCATAATCTTTTGTAATTCTGTTGAATTCCTGTTGAGCTAGTATATTTCTCTTTTTAATAAGTTCGGTTCTGTATTTTTTCGCTCTGACCACTGCTTTTGTGCCTGAATATTCCTCGATAAAATTGTCAATCTCCTGAAAAGAATTTACAAAAAGCATTGCTTCAACAAGCTGATTAAGTGATTTTTCCTTTATTCTCCACATCTCCGATGCTGCTTCTTCACGCTGGCGTTCCTTGTTGGGACGATAAAACGGAATACCAGAATTGTTTTTCCCAGTTTTATTCTGATCTTCGCTGGTAGAATCAACCGGATCAGAAGAAAACAGTGAAACGAAAAGCACAATTGCGATTATTAACATGATTGTGCCGATAGCTACGGTTATCGTAATCTTCTTGCGCATATTCACATTTTCATCTTTTTTGTTTGAAGCTGCGGAAAGATTACTCACCAGCATTGCGGCGGATTCACTCATATTGTCCTGATTTACAAGCGAACCAAGTTCTTTTGTGTTTAATAGTAAATTTTTAGTATTTTTTAATGCTTCAATGAGTTCGTTGCAGTTCTGAAATCGATATTGTGGATTCTTTTCCATCATTTTGAGAATAAGGTCTGCAAGCGGTAAAGGCAGGTTCGGATTTATCTTTTCCGGAGGAGTTACTGGTTCTCGAATGTGCATGAGTGCAGTCGCAACAGCGTTCTTACCTTTGAAGGGTCGTTTCCCAGTAACAATATGATAAAGCGAAACACCGAGTGAATAAATATCCGAACGTCCGTCAAGGTCTTTCCCGCTGCACTGTTCCGGACTCATATAATACGGCGTACCCAACGCTTTGCCGGGTTTTGAAATATCCAGCCCGTGTTCCATCTGTCTGGCAAGTCCGAAATCCGTGATCTTCACGTTACCTTCACGCTCAATCATTATGTTATCGGGCTTGATGTCCCTGTGTATAATGCCTTTTTTATGTGCAACGTTCAAACCTTCTGCAACCTGCAGACAGATATCGATGGCTTCGATTGGCGGAAAAACTCCTTTTCTCAGCAAACGCTGGCGCAAGTCCTCACCGTCGATAAATTGCATTACGATGAAATGAATCCCGTCTTCTTCACCAATGTTGAGAATCTGGACGATGTTTGGGTGTTCCATCTTTGCAGCGGATTTCGCTTCGTGTTTGAAACGTTTTATCCGGTCAACAGAATCCAGATGATCAAGTGGCAGAATTTTCAGTGCAACATTTTTGTCAAGTCCAATGTGAAACGCTTTATAGACTGAACCCATACCGCCTTCGCCGATTTTCGATATGAGCTTGCATCCACCGAAAACTTTGTTTACAAGCGAATCTTTTTTAGGGTCATACTTGTTGCGTTCGAGAATATCGGGGTCTGCATCAACTTCAAGCGTTTTAAGATTGGATTTTGCCTTAGTTTTCACAAACTGGTTCGGCAATATAATCGTTTCCTCATCTTTTGCGTCGATTTTCGTGTCAGCAATCGTTTTATTTGACCTTCTTGATGAAACAGCGTCTTTTGATTTTGCAGATACTTTTTTCTTCCCCGATGGATTATGTTTACTTGCTTGCTTGAGTATTTCTTTGGTTTTTACACGTTTTTTGCTGGAGTTAGAACCTGCCAACTTTTTATCATCAATAATGTCAGGATTGTTACCGATAGTCTCATCTATCGTTTTTTCAAGTAATTTCGAGGAATTATTATTTTGTGAAGATGCACCTGTTTCTAGTACTTTTTTCTTCATCGCAGCGGTCTTTGCATTGATTTTCTGATTAACTCTGTCGTGTTCGCTGCGCAAAATCAACCCGTCATCAGGAGAAATCATGTTTTTCTTTAAAAGTATTTCCAAAAGACTGATGTCGTTACCGTTTTTACGGCTTTTTTCGACCTCTAAAATACTACCCAACAGCTCAGCATCAGGAATCAGCTTGTGTGCGAGTACAAGTTTGCGGTAAATAATATCTGATTTTGATGACATTTCGTTCCGTATTCTGAGGGATACATACTACATTTGTTAAACGCTAAAAAACAAAGCTGGCTGGGGATAATATCAGCTACTTCAATTCTATAATTTTATACGAAAATATTAAGCATAAATCACTGATTAATCCGAGGTTTTCAGAAGACCGAAAAAGTCATGAATTTCGTCAGGTGATTTACCTGCGACCTCATTAACAAGAATGTGTATGCGCAAAAGATGTCCCAGATCTTTGAAATATGAAACTTCCGAGAGCTTTTTTCTGATATTAATCGCATCCTGAATTTGTTGAATCTGCGTGAATTCTTCTGCAATGTCCTGTTTATTATTCTTCAATGCACATGCATAAAAATTTTCAAGTGAATAAAACCAATCATCACTAAAATTCGCAAAAGTTAATGCAATTCTGCCTTCGAGCCAATTCTCAAAATAAACTTTTGCAGGAAGAATTTTCAGTTTAACGCTGATATTCAATTCAGCGAGCTGCTGCTTGAAAGTCTGTGCAAGTGTCGTTAAATCGGGGAGATAGCCGGTTTGAATCAGCGGTAATGTCAATTCGATTTCAAGTTTGTTTTTATCTGTATAATTTCGGGTTTGCAACGCATTGCTGATATTAAGCTCATCGTCAACAGTCCGAGAATTCCGAGTTGCTCTTGGTAATTGAAATTTGTTGTAAAATTCAAATAAATTCTTGCTGAAAATCTCCTGTGTATCAACTGAATTGAAAATAATCTCTCTAATTTCCTTGCTTGAAAGTTGTTTCGCGGTTTTATCGCCAGCAAAAGGATTAACAACAAGAGAAGCTGAGAACCGAGAAAATCCCTGAAAAACTGCCAGATCATCGTTTTCCGATGCAACAATCGATGTCAAAACCGAACCAGCAAGAATCATGTCCATCTCTTCATTCTCAATCGCATTCAATGCTGTATTATCTTCATCAATCAAATATATGTTTACACCTGGATACGCCTTTTTTCCCCAATATTGCTCGTTCTCACCTAGAAAAAGATAATTGTCGCTCAACAGATTCTTCAAGATATAAATGCCGGTTCCACTTGTTTCCTTGCTTAAATCGATGTTTGCAGTTTTTTCACGACCTAAATGCCTGGATGAAATTATTGCTGCCTGCGGAAGTGCGAGTTTTTGCAGAAAAAATGGATCCCACTCGTTCAATTCGAAAACAACCTCGAAATCACCAATTTTATACACTTTTTTTATGGATGAATAAAGTTTGCGTATCGGAAATTCTGCATCAGTATTCACATTTATGTCCTCGAAACCCAGAAGCCGCGCAAATGATGCAACTACTGATGCTGCGGTGAATTTGTTAATGTCATGGAATCTCACATCTTTGCGAAGTGTGAATGTCCAGCTCAGATCATCAGGATTATAGTTCCAGCTTGTCGCAAGTGCAGGTTCAACATCGAATCGAATACTTTTTTCATCGAAATCCGAAGAATAATTGAATGCTTCGAGGTTCTGCTTAAGTAAAAGTTTATCATTGGATTTGACCAATCCTTCATAAATCAACGAGCAAACGCCTGCTTCCCATGAATTATGTGCTTTTTGAGGGTCAAGCGAGATGAAATCTATTGGAATCGAAACGTAAAAATATGCACCTTTGCCCGTGCCGGAACGCGGAACAATAAACGAACCTACAAGAATCGCAAGCACCATAAAAACCATGATATAGGTAAAATATTTACTGCGTCTGATATCCTGATTAAACGCTTTATCCGACTCCGCCTCAGCATTTGCGCGCCTGTTTTGCTTCTCCAAAGGCGACAATTCATTGTATTTTTTCTTTTTGAACATCTCAGAACCTAAGTTATTGTGAAAATTAGTGAAAATTTAGCTTGTTGACAATAATTTTGTAAAATTCATTAATGTTGAAGCGTTTTGTATTTCCGATTTTAGCATGATTTATTTTGGAAGTATAATATATCGACCTTCATGTTTTTGCTTTGTAAAACATATTTCATTAATATTCATGTATAAAACAAAATTCCGGCAGATATTTTTTATTCTATTTGCGCTTTGCATCAGCATCTCATGCGAAGCGGTGAGTTATAATCCGCTTAAAATCAAGCAGGATCCGACTATATTTCAAGCTGGTACAACTCCCGAAAAAAGTTTCCGCATATTACAGACGAGTTTTCTCAAAAACGATCCAAAGATTTTTTATTACATGCTTTCGGAAAGAGTTCGCAAGGATTTTCCATACTGGCGCATTGCAAATCAATGGCATGAGATTCGCAAAAGTCTTGGTGAAGATTTAATCAATGCTAAAATCCTGAAAAGTGAATACCTGGAGGTTTCGCCGATGCCACCAGCACAGTCAGCACGAATAGCCGTTGAATATCAACATCCGCAACAGGATACGGTCGTCGAAAGCTTTTTATTCCTGCTTGAGATTGCACCTGACTTCGGGGAGAAACGCCCGTCATGGCGGCTTTACTTCCCTTACAGCGATTATCAGGACAATGCAATCTGGTTCACACTTTTAACCGGCAAAATCGTTAAAGAATGAGTTATACTGAATTAGAAATTGTTAAGGGAAATATGAAAATAACGCAAATCTTTGCTCTTTTTATCATCAGTATTATAGTTATGAGTTGTTCTTGTCCTCCTCCTAATCCAGATGATATCGGTGTTCTTGATTCACCTGAGAAAACCTTCGAAGTTCTGCGCAACAGCATAAAATTCGACGATGTGAAACACTTCTATTATTGTCTTGCGCTTGAAATACAGGATAAATACAGCTATTTCAAAGTGTCGTCCGGCTGGGAGGAAGTAAAAAAGCAGTTCGAAATCAATCCTGATGATGTCAAGATACTTGAAGCAAAGCATTTGGAGACTTCGCCGTTTCCTGAATATGAAGCTGCCTACATTATCGCGGAATACACAAATAACGAAAGTAAAACTTTGCGCGATAAACTCCTGTTTTTGAAGCAACCTGGATTTGACAAGGACGGCAATGAGATTTTCAACTGGAAAATATATTATCCCTTCAAGGAATATCAAGGCGTCGATATTCTCACACTAGAAACTACAAATTAATGAGGTAAGTCAGGCATCCTTGCCTGACAAGCTACGAAGCCTGTCATATACTTTTGAAATAAAAACTTTCGGAAACTTTCAGAAATTAAACTTTATTTGAATGTATTCTTGAATTCAACATACGATTGCGTTATCATCATTTTTTTCAAGAGGTTGAAATGACTAAATTCATCATCGTTACAGGCGGTGTTGTTTCATCTCTCGGCAAAGGTATCGTCTCAGCCAGCATCGGCATGCTCCTCAAGCAGCATGGTCTCCGGGTTACAATGTTAAAGTTTGATCCTTACATCAATGTTGATGCAGGTACTATGAATCCGTATCAGCACGGCGAAGTGTTCGTTACCGATGACGGAGGTGAAACTGATCTTGATCTTGGGCATTATGAAAGATTTATTGATGTTCCGATGACGAAGGCGTCGAATGTTACTAGCGGAATGGTTTACAATTCTGTGATTTCGCAAGAGCGTAAAGGTACTTTTGATGGTGCATGCGTACAGGTGGTGCCACATATTACGGATGAAATCAAACGCCGGATTTACCTACTTGCTGGAGATGATATTGATGTCGTTATTGTTGAGGTTGGTGGTACTGTCGGTGATATCGAATCGCAGCCTTTCCTCGAAGCACTTCGGCAATTTAGAATCGAGGTTAAAAGCGAAAACATCGCATTCCTTCATCTTACACTTATTCCGTATCTTTCCGCAGCAGGAGAGTTGAAAACCAAGCCTTCACAGCATTCAGTGATGAAACTGCGTGAAATCGGTATTCAGCCCGACGCTTTGCTTGTTAGAACACAGCTAAAAACCACCAAGGATGTACGGGCTAAACTCTCTCTTTTCTGCAGCGTTGACGAAGAACATGTCATTGAAGTCCCGGACGTGGATTACAGCATTTATCAGGTTCCGCAGATTTTGCACAATCAGAAACTCGATAAAATTCTTGTTGAAAGACTCGGTTTAAAAACACAGAAGCTTGATCTCAGACTCTGGGAAGACATGCTTTACAAGCTGCGCAATCCTCAAAAAAGCGTTACAATCGGTGTTGTCGGGAAATACATCGAGTTAAAAGACGCTTACAAATCTATTTATGAATCGCTTGGACATGGCGGGATAGCGAATAATATTTCGATAAATATCAAGCGAATCAGCTCGGATACTCAGCTTGAATCTGAGGCATCAAAGATAATTCAGGAATTGGATAATGTTGATGGAATTCTTATTCCTGGTGGATTTGGACATCGTGGTATCGAAGGTAAAATCTACGCGGTTAAATACGCTCGCGAAAATAATATTCCACTTTTCGGCATTTGTCTTGGATTACAATGTATGGTTATTGAGTTTGCACGAAATATCATCGGATACAAAGATGCTAATTCGAGCGAATTTAACAAAGATACATCTTCACCTGTGATTCATCTCATGGTTGAGCAAGAAACCATTAAGATCATTGGCGGAACAATGCGTCTGGGAGCTTATGACTGCGATATAGAGAAAGATTCATTGGCATTTGCTGCATATCAACAGGAAAAAATATCGGAACGTCATCGGCACAGATATGAACTTAATCATGTATATGAGCAGGATTTTATCAAGCATGGAATGAAGTTGAGCGGACGCAATCCTCAGACCAAACTCGTCGAAATTGTTGAGCTGCCTTCACATCCGTGGTTCATTGGTGTTCAATTTCATCCAGAATTTCAAAGCCGCCCGACAATCGCACATCCCTTGTTCAGGTCATTTATCGAAGCATCATCCAATTACCGGAAATCCAAAGCATAACTGTATTCAATGCTTTAGAATTAAAGGTTTGGGCAGATAAGCCGATTTTACTAGCGAACTTTCTAAGATTGGCTGATGATACGCGCAAAAATAATTAAACTGTTAACAACCTATAATTTATGGTGGTGGGGACTGCTGTCAGTGGGAATTCTGCTGCCTCTGTTTTCACTACTTCTCAGCTTCAACTGTTTCATGATTCTGCAGGATAATCCAGACACGATTCAGTCTCTCAACAAGGGCAAACTTATATTGAGTGCGCTGCTCATTTCCAGCATATGTTCAATGTTGTGCCTTGCAGCGATAATTCTCTGGCTGAAATGCAGCAATCGTGAGCAATATTATGTCTTTGAGCTTGACCGGCTGCAGGACTATCTTGATTACAGCAATCAGATTATTTCGGAATTGCAGGAGCAGAACGAGATGCTTGCAGCAATGCGTGAAATTTCAAGGGTTTTAGCGCGTGATATTGACTTGAAAAATCTGCTGCCCGAAGTTATGACAATCATCCGCGACTACGCAGAACCCGAAAGTGCTGCGATTTATCTCCCGAAAGCTGATGGAAAATATGAGATACAATGCGCTTTAATTAGAGGAAAAATCCTCAATAATCCCGAATTCGATTATCCTACAAACGAAAATGTCGTAAAAGCACTTGAATGCAGGCAGGTGCAGAAGGATATTACTGACAAACGACTCGTCCTTTACATTCCCTTCGAACTTGAGGAGAATGTTTTGGGAATATTCCAGCTTGCCAGCGAAACACCCGATCAGGACCCTGACAGAATCAAGGTTTTCACGATGCGTGTTACGAGCTTTATTCAGCATATCGCACTCGTTGTCAAACATATGGTGCTTTTCGACAGGGCAACGCGAGATGGGCTGACAAAGTTGTATAATCGAAGGTATTTCGACCTTCAGCTTGAACGCTGGATTGCACTTTCCAACCGCAAAAATACGCCTTTGTCGCTCATTCTTGTTGACATCGACCATTTCAAGCTTGTAAACGACGAACACGGACATCAGTCAGGGGATATTATTCTAACGAGTGTATCTGACATTATTCATCAGGAAATTCGACAGATGGATGCTGCCTATCGCTACGGTGGCGAGGAAATCGTAATTATCTTGCCACAGACAACTCTTGCTGAGACGAGTATAATCGCAGACCGAATTCGCCAGAGCATCGAAAAAGGTGTCTTTACAAGTGTAAGCGAAAAAATTCTGCAGGTAACAGTAAGTGCGGGGATTGCGGAGTATCAATTCAGCGAATCTAAAAGCGATTTTATCGAGCGTGTAGATGCTGCTCTCTACAAAGCCAAGGCAGACGGTCGAAACCGCATCTGCGCAAACAGCGGCTTCAGCAACAGCGAAAACAGCGGCTTCCGCGAAAATGAAAGTAACGGCGAAAAGCCGAAAACTTCAGCAGCATAGGTTCTGAGAATTATTATTCCTTAGAAACCCATTGGATTTACAATATAGATGTGATATTTCACGACATGTGATTTGACAATCTTGATGCATTTGTGTATATTATATGTTGTTGGTTGTATTTTCATTCAAATTGAATAGCAGTATGACATGAGAATCATATATTTTGCGGTTTTAGCGTTAATTCTTCATTTTACTGGCTGTAACAGTGTTGACCCGCCTAAAAAAGCATTCGATATAAAATTTCAATCATGGAGAGAAATTGCTATATCTGCTAACCAGTTTCAAATGCAAAATGATTTGAAATTGATGCAAAAGCAAGCGGCATCAGAGTTCATCAAAAAACACATTAAATACTGCCTTCCAGAAGCTGATGTAACTTTAGACAGAGAGTTTGCTTTTCATACGAATAGATATCAGGACGAAATTATAAATATCCAGCAATGGTTGTGTTCCCTTGGAATTATAGAAATTACTTTCTGGCAACTAACTGACTCTGGGAAATCATTGCTTCGAACACTTCAAAACGGGATTGAAAATGTTGTGAAACATGATGATGAAGTTTTCAACAAAGCAACGCTTAAGCAGAAATGGGAAGATGTAATTTTATCTGAAGATGAATTAAAAAAACTTTATGAGATTTCAAAGAATGAAACATTTGAAAATATCGCTCAGATTCTTTTTAAAGCTTTTTATCCAACAAAACTAACTGCTCAAGACTTCAGAATAAGTGTTTTAGCGAGTGCTTCAGCACCTGATTGGCGAAATAAAAAAGGGTCATTAGTGCTTCGAAAAAAACTCATGGCTAAAGAAATTTGGAATCACTTTGTGCAATCAAAACCAAGTGATAAAATCGCAAATGCGATTCTTGAACTTTTACGGAAAGCTGAGACTACACAACAAAAGAATAAACTAATCATGGAATTAGAGTATGATCAATGGACTGCTGATGCGGAGGATGCGTTGTACTGCATTGCGATCGACAAGAAAGAACAATTAACCACTCGAATCAGCGCATTAAGAGTGCTTTTCAGGCGATGTGACAT
This sequence comes from uncultured Planctomycetia bacterium, assembly GCA_964480395.1. Lineage (GTDB taxonomy): Bacteria > Planctomycetota > UBA8742 > SKZP01 > CAYZQB01 > CAYZQB01. The sequence continues at coordinate 1,594 of CAYZQB010000104.1, read as the reverse complement.
AAACAAATATTATTCTTTGGGTATTGACATAGTTAATGAAAATACAAATACAAAAGAGCGTTGTGTGCTTTTTAGCAAAGTATTCAGTCTTGGTAACAACTTTTTCAATCTTAAAAAAGAAAACCAAAAACTCATTATAGAAACAGGTTTTGAGATACTTATTAAATTAAAGGAAAGTGATTATCGACTTGGGTATGGTGTTGCAAGTACTCTTGGTCGTTTTGTTAAGACGGAATTTAAACCAAACCAAAAAGATGAAAAATATAAAGATAATTTAAATTTAAATGACTTATTTTCCATTGATACAGTAAGAAATGCAATCAAATGGTATGAAGTAAACAAAAATCAGATTCTTGAAGATTAGAATATGTCAGCGAGATTGCAGGACTAATAAATCATTTATGTCGCTGAAACTTTGAGCCAACAAGGTTGGACGGGTAAACCCGGGCAGACTTTCTGCCTTTTTCTCATGGCATTGGCAATAGGATTCAAGAGTTATTTGACCTATTGACATTGATGCAAACTTAAACCAACAAGGTTGGTGGTGCCAGAGGAGGGACTCGAACCCTCAAGAGAAGTGAATCTCGGTGGATTTTGAATCCACTGCGTCTGCCAATTCCGCCACTCTGGCACTGTATGTCAATGAATCGATTGCAAATGGTGGAGAAGAAGGGGCTCGAACCCTCGACCTCTAGAGTGCGATTCTAGCGCTCTCCCAGCTGAGCTACTCCCCCGCTTTCGACGATTTATATCAATTTTCCAACTCGATTTCAAAAGCTAAATGAGCTTTAGATTGAAAATTCTGCAAAATTCTGGTTGTCGATAGTAATAATATTTTTGTCATTCTGAGCGAAGCGAAGAATCCAGACTTCTGGATTTATGGATTAACAAAATTTTCGAACTCGTGCTGGGAATTTGCGTTAACACAAATATACGAATTCCGTTGAGCAGGAAAAATCATGAAATTCCGCACATTTTCCCTTTTGTTTATCGATTGCCTTTTGCTCTGTTATGGGTCTTGCACAACATCTCACAGTTCTTAGCGGCTGAAGCACCACCTTTGCTCCAAGCGGACACGTGATCAGCATCCATTTCGTCAAAGCTCCATATTTTGCTTTTGTTGACATCATGTCCTATAGCACAATGCGAACAATTTGATTTATTATTAGCTTTTGCAGTTTTAGTCTGTGTCACATAAACTGATTTTTTTGTTGCATCATCAAAAACTCGGACATCTAGTAACTTTGTATCTATTGAACCTCCGAGTATGTATTCAAAAATGCCTTTTCTGTTTTTCAAATACGGGTCGCCGTAGAGTTTTTGTACTTCAACAGATACTGTCGCTGGACTATACGGCTTTTTGTGATGCTCTTCGTACAACCTACCCCACTCAAGACCGCACATCTCTTTTATAACATCAGTAAACACACTTGAGACCCAATCAACCACACTGTTAAAATACGTTTTTAGCTCTGTAATGTTTGTGTCTTTGCGATGACGACTCATATAAACGTCAATACTTCCTTTGCTTACCCAGGCTAGAGCTCTCTCAAAAAATGCCTGCCGGTTTGCACTGCCCTTTATGTACGCGCTC
>CAYZQB010000103.1:5634-11180 GCA_964480395.1 uncultured Planctomycetia bacterium | reverse complement strand
CTGACTCATAATCAGCGGGTCGGGGGTTCAAGTCCCTCAGAGCCCACCATATTATTCGATACTTCAAGTTTATGCAATATGAATACATTACAAGTAAACTTTTACTCTAAAAAGTGTTTCAATTTTTACTTTGATGCGTTGTAAATACTGAGAATTATGGACACATTATCGCCATACTTCTTGTAATCCTTTGCTTCGAATCTGTCTTGAATTTGCATAACAGTGTTTATGTCAAGAAATGGATTGTATACATGGTCATAAATATCATTATCGTCATCGAAAACAGGAAAACCATTAACTTTTGTTGCTTTCCCAGTCTGCAAATCGAAAACTATTCCCTTAGTATTGCATTTATTCTCATCAGTAGTTTCAGCACCTAAAATAAAATTGCATACCACAAAACTATCTTTTACATGGATATTCATGTAACTGTAGTTTTTATCTCTTAATTCCAAATAGAACCTAATATTCTCAAGTTCTTTTCTAAATTGTTCAACTTCAACAATATTAAAATCATCTGTCAGTTTATATATTTCATACGTTTCATCATCATCGGAAATTAGTAAGTATAAACCATTGTCACAATTGACAGCTTTCCTAACATGTTGACCTTCTTTCCATTTATTCTCAGGCAGATACTTTTTCTCCCATTTTCGAGTCTCAAAATTGTATCTTTGCAGCAAGTGATTGTTTTTATTCTGGTCGAAACCAACGTCAGTATTTATGGCAATAATGTTGCTATTAAAAACTTTGTACGTTGTGCCTGGTTCAATATATTTGTCACCATATTCTGCAATAATTTCATCAATGTTAAAATATTCGTTCCTTTTTGTATCGTAGCAGAAGCCGTTTTTTACAAAATAGTCTTTGTCTTCCCAGGGAAACAGACTTTTGGGAATTTCTGGCATATTGTCGTGGACTTTTTCGCGTTTACCGCCAATTATGTAGATGATATCGTCATCGGCAAAGACCCCAGCAAATTTTCGGGATTTAATATTTTTTGGGAAATACTGTTGAGACCATGATTTATTATTTAAATCGAAAATGTACATATCGTTAAGAAACGGATAGTCAGGATACAAGCGTTTTCGAGTCTTCATCGGCATTTTGCATTCTGTGTATGAAATATCAATGTATCCTTTCGCAGGTAGATTTTCAACCCTCGCATCAGAATTATCCCAGGAATATTCATTGTAATACATAGGATTCTCGTGCATACCACCAATGATGTACAATTTATCATCCGAAAGAACAATTGATGCTGACTGACGCGCAAGAGAATTCTCATAAACAGGTATATCATAGATTTCGCCAGTTTCCTTATTCAACACAAATCCACAGGATTTACATCTGGGTAGCTCTGTTTCATCTGTATAATAAATGCTGTTAATATCGAAACCAACTGCATATTTCTTTGAATCATATATTCGAACATGGTCTAAACTTTGCTTGACTGTACCAACTCTCTGAAATTCAAGTTTCTCCTTTTTTGCATCATAATCATCAGGTATTGTTAATTTATAGAGTTGGCATCTGCCTTGATAATCCAAATAACCTGCACGATTAAAATCTGTAAAATAATAATCTGTTACTTGTCTTGATTTTTCCAAATACTCTCGTTTTGCAACATATTTTAAATCGAAATATCTACTCATATCAGATTTAAATCCGTTGCCGAATCTGCAATCTGCAATATCATCTTTAATATTGTAAACAACAGTCTGTGTCCCGGAATGGAAAATTTTGTCTTTATCCCAGGCACAATATTCATATTTCGCGGATTCAAAGTTCGTAAACGGGCAGAACATTTTCTTTTCCCATGAATCAATATCTACATTGTACACTCCGCAAGTGTAAGAACGCCAGCCAGTTGCGCATCCACCTTTCACATGCTGATCCCCAAAAGCAACAAGCACTTTGTTACAGATTTTACCTGTTTTGTCTGCTTCTTGAAATGGGATAAGTTCGTGTTCTATTCTTGCAGGCGGCTGATTTTCCTTGGTCATAGAGCAGAATTCAAATGTTTTCAAATCAAGCTTTCTACCCTGATATTTCCATTTGTCTTCTTCATCAACACCACCCCATTCTATGACAAAATCTCCTGATTGTGCTAATGCTGAGCCAGTTCTACCTAGTGAATACTGTGACATGCCACCACCGCGCGATTCCTCGTAATTCATCATTTCTATCACAAGCCATTTGTTTTTATCAGGTTGATAAATTGCGACCAAACCTTTTGGGATTATCTTGTAATCATCGATTTTCGGATTATCAATAACATCCTTTCCACTCTTATCTTTGTGTAGAAGTTGCAACGAGGAAACAGCTTTAATCGTATCAGTTCCACCCCAGACAAGCATGCAGTTGCTGTATTTCCAATGAGAATTTTCCTGCAGCCAAATCGCTTTCTGAAACGCTAAACTTCCGAACAAACCTTCAGAGCTGATTTTGCGCCATTTCCAGGTTTTAACATTGAAAATTGCACCATCGTTTAAAATTTCATGGTTTTTGTTTACTCCGCCAAATACGATTAATTCTTCACCACTAAAAACTGCAGAATAATAAGCTCGTGGACTGGGTGCATTCTCGGTCGGCAACTTTTTAATCGTTCTATCTTTTGTATTATAAACGCTGCCGTCATTGAAACATTTAAAGAGCTTAAACCCCGCATATCCGTGTAAATCGAGCCAACCGCCATAAATCAATAAATTGCCATCGCAATTAAACATTGAAATGTTTTGTCTCGCGTCAATCTCTTTAGTTTCAAGCTCAACAGACCATTTATCTTGCTTAATATCATACAACCATAGTTTAAATTTCTCAGGTTTGTATTCATCATTTAAATTTCTGTACCAATGATTAAATTCAGCAGGGCAATAGACTTTATCTGCAATCATTAGTGTAGTAGTTCGACAATAGTTATGCCATTGGTCGATATTGGGTTTGTCAGTATTTCGAATTACAATCTCATCGATTTTAACGAAATTTCTCGATGTAGTCGGAACCTTGTTCGACTTTTCGTCATCAGAAAAACTCTGCAAAGTCAATAAACCAATAAGAATCAGACCTAGCAAAAATCTACTTTGTAAATGAATAATTTTCATAGTTTCCTCGATAGCGTTCTGCTTTACTATAATCCATCGTGATTATTAATGCAAATTGTGCAACTTGTTTGTACATGAACAATATCCAATATTTTTTGAAATTTAATCGAACTTCATTAAAAAATTCTCGTTTAGAGTATATTGAGATTATGAGGGAATGATGAAATTTAGTTTAAGATTATTGATTATAGCAGCTTTGGCGGGGTTTGCATTGCTGATTTCAGTAAGTTGTGACAGCAGGAATGTTTTTGACAAAAGCTACGAACTGTCTCCTAAAGCATATCAAAACATCGAAGACATATATTTAACGATTGATGCTGAGAACGACGAAAAGTTGATTCGCGAAAGTTTTGTTGCAGAAGCCAATGCTGCACTTTCCGGTGTTTCTGATTGTTCTAAAATCAGGGCTGCGGTAAACGGATTTGACCAATATCAAGCAGCGAATATTCTCAGGCACTCTCTACCCACTGACAACATTGAGCTGCGAAAAGGAAATACCAAAAAATTGCTCAAAACGCTTACCGGCTTGGTTGCGACCAAGTATTTCCTTGATACGAAGGTTGTTTTTGATTCGAAAATGCTTACTCTGCTTGATGAAGGATTCAATTATCGACGAAAAACCAACGTTTTCCGACAAGCTGGCTTCGTTAAGACCGCAAAGAAAATCATATATTGGCATTGGAAGAATTATCGTGCTTCGGACAAAGTTTTTTACAGCACGAACAAGGATTATTTTCCTTTTTCCGAGAATGAGCTTTCGCTTGTGTTCTGGTCGGAAATCCTCTTTCGCTGGTCTAAGAACAAATACAAAAAAGACATTATGACCGAATTGGAAAGAATGAATATCGTTGAAAAAATTGATGGTAAGTTTTGCGCAACTGAAGCATGGAAATTCAAAGTAAAGAAAGATTTAGCAGATGGTTATACAAGTAAGATTTGTGAGAAATTGGATTTATCTCTTCGACCAGATTTTTGTACAGATTACATTATTGACCGGCTTAACGGCAAAGAGATTGAAGAATTGGGTGGAAGCTGCGGGATTGGTGGAGGTTACGGTGGCGGTTACATATACCGTAGAAGTCGTGGGCATGGTGATTGTTTTAGACGCAAACCAAAAGAGATTGCTCAAGATATTATCCATAATTTTGAAAAGGAAAACCTACTTCCGATTGGTGAAATCGAAAAATTAATTAGCTCAGATGAAACTGAAGAAAAATTCCGCGGAACGATACATTTATTCCGATTGATTAGACAGCAGAAAGATTGCTCATATATTGACGATCTGAAACCTGCTTTTAGTGCTTATAATCCTCAGCTTATGAATTATATAGAGAAAAAACTGAAGTATTTACTGACGAAAACCAGAAATTCCAAAAACAACAGCAAATATCTGAAAAAATTTCTTTACGCATTGTTTTCTGAGCAGAATGATTATCGTTTTCAATTTCTCAAGCTGATTTTCATTACGAAGGATGATAAGTACATCGACAGTTTCATCGAACTTTTGCTTAACGACAAAATCACGATACAAAAAAATCAAGAAATCCTGATTAACTACATCGCTGAAAACAAACGCACAAAATTCATTCCGCGTTTGTTCGATTGGCGTTTCAAGGAAGGCATTAAAAGTTCTTATGCGCATTATTCTAATAATGGAAGTGAAAATTATGATATTAGGTACATCAGCGTGAGTGATTTCTATGCCAGCATGTTGAAATTGAGTAAGCATGATACCTTAATCAACTCGATTCGAATACTGAAGAAATTGGATACAGATAAATGCAAAGACATTCGCGAGCTTGCGGAATCGTTTTTTAGTGAAATCACAGGTACAAAATGTGATTACTACAATTATGATGATAAGTACGATGTAGATTCGGAAATTCTTGATTCAAACATCGAGTATTTGCACGATGTATATCTGTTCAAGGATGAGCGAATCAGACGGCAGTTTTATATGGCGGTTTCGCAGAATTGCAGCATAAATGTTGACGGCGTTATTTGCAATTGGTTTGAACAGGAGCAGGATGAATACCTTAGAGAGAAGATAATATACGGATTCGCTGAAAACATTTTCAAATTTAAACAGGTTGATGATGAAAAAGCTGACATTAAGCAGATAAAATTGGAAATCCGCAGTAATGAAATAAGATTTAAGCGGCTTGCGGATATTGCGATTAACGATGAATCGTCAAGTATCCGTGGTTATGTTTTTAGAATTGCACCGTATTTTCGCGCAGAAACAGGCTGGCAGTTGATTCGGCATTTTTTCGACAAAAACAAGCAAAAATCGTCTATTTCATATTACCTGAATGATATTGACCAGCTAGAACAGGATAAATTACAACTGATTGAAGTCGGCAAACTTACACGCTATTTATACAAATATCTTATCGAAGGATTAGCATTTGAAAAAACCACGGTAACCGAATTTTTTATAAC
>CAYZQB010000103.1:3053-5534 GCA_964480395.1 uncultured Planctomycetia bacterium | reverse complement strand
GATTCTCATTCAAATTTAGGTTGTGTTATGTAATCTACATCTCTTATGATGAAATTCCAATTGTTTGGCTTTTTCAACTGCATTGAAACCAATTCAGAATCTTGGATGTATATTTTGTAAAATGCTGAATAAGCATTTGCATTTCATTGTTTATAATATTCAACTGGAACTCAAAGGTTTGCATCAGGAGTCATATGAAACTTGTATTTCGAAATATTATGCGTCGCAAAGGTCGCAGTTTATATGCCATCATCGGGATTTCAATTGGGATTTCGATTATCATTGCTATCGTAACAATCTCAGAGGGTATTAGAAAAAGCGTAACCGACCTTCTGTTGAATTACAGAGGTGATTTGCTCGTATTTCAGGACAGCTCAACAGGATTTCACGATTCAAAATTGTCTGACACATTGGGTAAACAGATTGAAAAGATTAAGGGTGTTGAAAGAGTTGAACCTTACAGCGTAAATTACACAGTTATCAAGCCAGTACCACCTGAAAAAGACGATTTGAGTTTCCTTGAAGACATGGCAATGTCAAAGATGAATCTCCAGTTCGCGATTATGGGTGTTTCGACTGAAGTTTCCAATATATTTGATAACATGCTTGATAAGGAGCAGTTTGAAGAGCATCGTACAACGGACGAAAACAAAATCTATCTTGGTGCAAGCATAATTCGGCAGATTGAGAGCAAGCTTGAATCGATTGCTGCAATGTTAAAGAAGGACGAAAAGATGTCTGCATTCAGCGACATTTTCCTTGTTGAAGCAAAAAAGGGCGATTTCCCGGTACTAAAAATTGGGGATAAAAAATACAAATATCCAAAGTTCAAGATTAAAAACGATGTCTTCGAAGTTGGTGGGATTTTTAAAACAAACACTATGCAAGATACCCAAGCATTCATTGATATAAACAAGTACAAAATCCTTTTCGACCAAAAAGGGCTTGTTAGTTCTTATATGATATATCTTACAAATATCAGAGTGTTGGAACGGGTTAAGAAAGAAATCCTCAAAATCAAAACTGACAGAATACTCAAAGTACAAAAACCAATTGAGCTCATGGAGATGTTTTCGGATAGAATTAAAACGATGGAAAATATAATTTGGGCATTGATGCTTTTAGCGGCTTTTAGCGGTTCAATCGGGGTTCTAAACACAATGGCAAGCAATGTTTCAGAGCGTACTAAAGAAATCGGACTCTTGCTGGCAGTCGGCTGGTCAAAAGCAAGAATCGTCCGTATATTACTGTTGGAAGGGCTGACACTTGCAATAATCGGCGGTATTTTCGGAATTCTATTTGGAATTGCAGAGGTTGAAATCCTGAAATGGTACATTCCTGAAAGCCCAATTCCTGACAATTATGACCTATTTGTTTTGCTTCAAGGTATGCTTATTGCAGTAATTGTCGGTGTCATAGGTTCGTTTTTCCCAGCATTTCGTGCTGCCAGGCTATATCCAGTCGAAGCACTGCGTTATGAGTAATAATGAAGGAAATGCAGAAATATTCGACAAAAAATGGAAGATTTTTTTTGACCCGCCAAGATAACAAGTTAGAATTCAGTATCCCCGATTTTCAGGGTGTTTTATCCCCAGAAGAGTCATAAAATGAAATATATACGTCGGTTAGCTGTGATTTTCATCGTTAGTGCTTACGTCTTTGTAAGCATTGGATGTAAAGGCAGCTACACATATCATCCATATCAGACCTTTGAATCGGATAGATGGCTAAAATTCATGAAGATGTACCCGCAACCTGAAGAAACACTCAATCAGGTGCATCTTATTCGATATTATAAAGACAGGAAAGCGCAGAAAAATAACGATGTTCGAGAAATCGGCTTTGCTAAACAAATTAGAATCGTTGTGCCATTTAAGAAATATGATGAAAAGTACAATATTCCAGAAACTGATAGCACAGTTAACTTTCATGACCAGGATTCTTACATTCATACAAGAGTCGAAAACGGAGAAATAGTCAAGTATGATGCAGTTGATAAATTCATCTGGGAAATCACCGATCTCGAAGGTTTACCGAAAGGTATGATTAATGAGTTCGGCAGCATTTACAAATGGATTTCAAAAAAATCCAAAATGACTTTTGTCGGTATCGGTTCACTTAGAAATGCAGTTCTTACTCTTTTTGATATTTCATGGAATGTCTATGAGCAGGAAAATGACAATAATACTTTTTCGATAAGAGGTATTGATATTGAAGATCAGCCTATAGTTGACCTTAAACCTCTTATGACAAATGAACTTCAAGCAAGGTTTTACAATACTGCGAAAGAATTTGACAGATCAGTTTATGTGGATATGTTACTTGAAGATTATAAAATGTCGAAAAATCTGAAAATTTACGACAGAAAAAAAACTTCAGATGATTCAAGTAAATTTGCAGATGACGATGATGATGAATCTGCAGACGATGACGATGAATCTGCAGACGATGACGATGAATCTGCAGACGATGACGATGAAT
>CAYZQB010000103.1:0-2953 GCA_964480395.1 uncultured Planctomycetia bacterium | reverse complement strand
GATGACGATGAATCTGCAGACGATGACGATGAATCTGCAGACGATGACGATGAATCTGCAGACGATGACGATGAATGGGAATAAAGAGAAAGGAGCTTGTTAAATAAAAATTTCGAAAAATTATTGACTTAAATCATTAAAACCGAATATACTTCAACAGTTGACCCCAAAATTATTAAATGTATATAGTTAATTAAATATATTATACCCCTAGAAGCGAGGACGAGATATGCCAAAAGCAGCACTTGGCTCAATGATTAGTTTGGTTTTCCTGCTTATGATGTTCACAGGATGTCAGACTACCGTAAATGTCGAAGATACAACAAAATCAGATAACATTGTTGATACGAATTATCACCCGGCAAATCAGATCACTGATGACGATCTGGGTGGATTAGATGACGATGATGAAGTCGCGGAGGAACCTGAACCAGCGGAGGCTGATGACTCAGATGATACAAAAGAAAATCTTTCAGAGCTTGCTTTAACTGAAGCACAGTATAAATCCGAACTTACTGCAGCAGCACGCTATACGCTCGCTAAAGCCAATTCGGAAATTCAGGACGGTAGGCTGAACAGTGCGCAAGATTTACTCAAAGATGTTCTTAATCAACTAGGACCATATGCTGCATCATCAAGCGAATTGACAAATTATTATACCCAGCTCTTAAACCTGTCTCATAAGGTTGATACACTTTTGGGTAAGACAACAGAGGGTGTTTCATCAGGAGTTTCGCAAAGCTATAATCAGCTTGTGGACGAAGCGAGAGTGGAAGTACGCAAGAATTTTGAAGATGGCAAATCTGCGATGAACGATAAGCAATTCGAAGATGCAATCGCAAGCTTCGAAAAAGCGCTTGAAGTTATTCGCTGGGCTCCATACGCAAAAGACCTTGAAGAAAACTTCAAAGCAGAAGTGCAAACCTACAAAAAACAAGCTGAAGAAGAGTTGCGTAAGGCACTGTATCAAGAGCAGAAAGAACAACGCCAGCTTGCAAAAGAAATGGAATATATCAATCGCAAAAATGCGAATAAGCAGAAAATGGAAGACATCAAATCGCTTTGGCGAGATGCGTTATTCAATATGCAGCTCAAACGTTTTTCATCTGCAGAAATTATCTGTTATCAGCTTCTCGCACTTGATCAGAATTTCTCAGAAGCAAAGACAATGCTTGAGGATATTAAAACACTCAGAATAAAATCTAAAAAAGAAGAATCACTCGACAGAAAAATAACAATGTACAGACGGCTCTGGATCGAGTGGTTCGAGAGCAAAGTACCACTCGCAGGCAAGATTGTCGAATACCCAACTGGCGACGAATGGAAAAAAATCAAATCACGTGCTGACAAAATGATGAGAGATATAGAGGAATCACCTGAAGTTCTTATGATTAAAAACGCTATCAGCACGAAAACAATGAGTCTTCCAGCATTCGAAGAATTAACACTTATCGAAATTATTGAAGACATCAGAACTAAATCAGAGATAAATATTCTCTTTACACCCGCTGCAAAAGAAGCTGCGGAAGATTCGCAACTTTCAACAAAACCTCAGACTGATATAACTATAAAAGACTTCTTGAATTATATTATCAGTCTTACCGATGAAGGTGCTTTTAAATGGGTTATTGGGAAAGAACAAAATGGTGTTATCTGGGTTATCGCACCTGAAGAAGACGCAGGCATACTTCAAGAAAACATGGTCATAAGATTCCATGATGTCCGCGATCTTACTGTTAGAGTCAAGGACTTCACTGGTATGAGGATTCGTCTTCGAGGTAACGATACAGGAACAGATTCTGGTCCTATTTGGGAGCCTGACGAACCTGTTGTTGAACCTCCTGAGGTTGATGACCTTTCAGAAATTATCACAGAAACAATTGAAGCTGAATCATGGGATGCAGGCGGTTCAATTCAGACACTCGCAGGTCAGCTTCTTGTCAGAAATACACCTGAAGTTCACGCCCAGATCGATGAATTCCTTCAGAATATTCGCGATGTATCGGGTCTTGTTATCACAATCGAAGCAAGATTCATCACAATAGATGATATGAATATTCAAGACCTTGGTGTTGATTGGCGCGGTCTTGGTGGTCAGTCACCAGGTAATACGATTATGATGGATGACGTAACAGTAAATCAGCCTGATAGTGCTGGTGGTTCAGTCGATAATGGTGCGAACAATGTTCCTCCAGGGTCAGCGATTGCTGGTATGTTCTTCAATGATGGTACATCAGGTACAAGTCGAGATGTTCGCGGTCGTGTGGAAAACGTTTTTGACACTACACTGGGTAATGTTCTTAGAACAACCGGTGGTATGGGCATGCAATACACAATCTTCAACGGTAGCGACCAGCAAATGCAGATGGTGATTCATGCACTGCAGAAAAAACGTAAAGCATCTGTTTTAACTGCATCAAGACTCTCAGCATTCAATACACAGCGTGCAAATCTTGTAGTCATCAACCAGGTTGCTTATGTTCGCGACTTCTCGGTTCAAACTGCGGTTTCTGCTGCTGTTGCTGACCCAGTTGTTGACACGATTTCCGACGGTCTTGTTCTTGACGTAAAACCGACTGTTAGCAATGACCACAGATTTATCACAATCGAAGTTCGTCCGACAGTTGCTTCGCTATATCGTCCGATTCCAGAATTTACTACTACTCTTGGTGGTCCTGGTTCTACACCTGTAACGATTCAGATTCCTGAGCTTGTCGTTCAGTCTTTTGAAACAACGGTTATGTGCCCGGACGGTGGTTTGGTTGTTGTCGGTGGTTTCAAGAGCATTCGCGATATTGATCGCGAAGCATCCACACCGATTATCGGTGATATACCAATTCTCGGTAATCTATTCAAACGCAAAGGTCGCTCCCTTGAGAACAGATCACTGATTGTTGTTCTTAAAGCAGAGATTACTGATCTTTTGGAACAAGAAGAACGTTTGCCGTAAGGA
>CAYZQB010000102.1:0-11224 GCA_964480395.1 uncultured Planctomycetia bacterium | reverse complement strand
CATTCTGAGCTAAGTGAGTGAATCGAACGTAGTCGAAGAATCCAGGCTAGCGGCGTTAAAATCGTGGAATTTGTTGCGATGTATTATGTCTGAGAGATTCAGAATCTGAGTCTTTGTCTTTTTTGGGTAAATTGCGAGTCATATTCCATGTATTTTTGTGGTCTAGCCTGGATTGCCACGTCAGTCGCTTTGCTCCTTCCTCGCAATGACAATTTATTCCTGGGATTCAGGTGTATAGCCAGCATCTTTAATTTTATTGAGAAGTGTTGGCTCATCAAAATCACCGATAATCTCAACCAATCGCTTTTTCAAATTTATGTTAACTCCATGAACGCCTTCAACTCCATTTGCAGTATCCGTAACCTTGTTCACACAATGATTGCAGGTCATATCCTCAATTTTATAAACCTTGCCTTCACCTTTGATTTTTTTGCGTTTCATGATTCTGCTCACATATGATTTTGAAATCAATAGAATCAGCACAATCGCTGATGCTATACCGAGATAATCCACTGATTCACCATGTTTGTGCATATTTTGTGCAAAAGCACTAAGCTCAGGGAAAAGCATGTCAATCAATAAGCCAGAAGTCAGCGCAACTGCAAGTATTGAAAATAGATAGATAAACAGCGTTTTCCTGCCGAATTTGCCGCCTACAAACGTCAAAGTCGCAGTATTCGTCGCAGGACCCACAATCAAAAACGCAAAAACAGCACCGGGATTAACACCAACAATAAGAAAGGATGTCGCAACGGGAATCGATCCTGTTGAACAAATATAAAGCGGAACGCCGATTGCTAGCATGAAAATATACGAAAGCCAGGGATTAGTCAGATATTTTTGGGCAAAAACCGAATCAGTCGGGATTATCGCGCTGATGAGACCACCAAGTATAATACCAATAACAAGCCATTTGCTTATATCAGTTATCAATTCCCGAAAAGAATAATCCACAGCATGCTTTAATTTCTCACGAATCGAATGAGTATGAGGAACTTCCAAATCACAGATTGTGCAATTGTATGAATTCTTCGTCGTTTCTGGTTCTTTTTCATCCTTATCGAACAAAAGTAGCATGATGCCGTTGAATAATCCGCTTACAAACGCAATTAACGGACGGGCTATTGCAAAAACAGGTCCCATGAGTGCGTATGTTGCCAGAATTGAATCCACGCCGGTTGTTGGTGTCGAAGTTAGAAATGACATAACCGCGGGTTTACTTGCACGTTCTTTCGATAAATGTGCTGCTACTGGGATGATTCCACACGAACACAAAGGCAGCGGAACGCCAAACATTGATGCTTTGATTACCGACCATAAATTGGGTTTTGAAAGATGCTGATAGAGAAGATTCTTTGGTAATCCAATACGCAAAATGCCAGCTAATGCAATGCCCAGCAGAAGATAAGGGGACATCTCGACTAGTAATTCCCAGGTTTTTGTTGCGAAATCCAAGATGAAATCCATAGTTTTCCTAAAATTATATTAATTGTGCATTCTTAAATCAATTAACAAACATTGTTATATCAATATTTCAAGAAGTAGTGGCTATTTAATGTAAATTGTCTTTTTTGGGAGGGTCAATGCCTTGTAGCTTAGTATTTTGCAGCAAATTCTCGATATGAAGCTGTGAAGAGTCGCTAATTTTTTCACCCTTGTGAATGTAAACTGAACGGACTTTCAAGCCGAATGCAAACGAAACCATTTCCAGCGAGCGACTCAGTCGAACCTCGATTGTATTTGGTTCAAAATCAAACGTCTCCATCCGGTACATCCTGAAATATTCACGAATTGAAGCTCTTAATGCCGGCTCTATTACCATTAAAATGTCATCGGGGGTTTCCGTCTTATAGAAACTCCTTGCTGCATTGATTATCATCGAAGAATTTTCAGGTGGTATTTGTATTGTGATGAAAATAGATCCTTCAAATTGCTCGTGATTTGACCAATATAATTTTGTTTCATTGATGAATCTGAGCATTATCGTATGCTGGCATAAATATACCGTTTTAAGAGCATGAAATAAAGGCAGAACAAGTAATCCACTATCCACCGTTACCTTAATACCGCCTGCACCGGTTCGAACAAATGCTTGATCAATTCGGGTTTTCTTATACAAAAGCAGGTAAATTATCAGTTCAAGAATGAGAACAGCAATGAATGTGCCGATAACCAGAAAAAATCCGCTAAACTGCGGTATTGTGTCAAAGGGAATTTTTACTCCCTCTGAACTGAGCAGTAGAATGGAAATCATATTATTCTCATATTTGTAAAATTGAATTTAATGTAATATTTTAAGACATTCAACGCAAACTATATGCAATTTTTTTTTATTAATTGTTTAACCGAGTTTTGAATGCTTTAGGCAGGAAATTAAGCAAATCCTCTGCAGTCATACAATATTGAGTGAAAACTTCAGACGCAAAATCAGCTGATAAACCGTGCAGGTAAACACCGAGGACAGCAGCATCGAAATCGGACATTTTTTGAGCGAGAAGTCCTGCAATCATGCCAGTTAACACATCGCCGGTTCCACCCTTGGCAAGCCCTGCATTTCCTGTTGAATTGACATATTCACGGTTATTTTTCCGCACGATGGTTTGATGCCCTTTCAACACAAGAGTTACATCGGGATATTTTGCGGCAAATTCATGAGCAGCTTTTGTTCTATCAGCCTGAATATCGGAGGTTGAGCATTGCAACAATCTTGCCATTTCACCTGGATGCGGAGTAATAATCATTGAAAATCTCTTGCTGGCATAATCCAAAACCTGAATATTGTGCGAAATCGCGTTAATTGCATCGGCATCAACAACTGTGGGAACATTTATCTCATTTTCGAGAAGATCGCAGATGAGATCGACTGTTTCAGCATCAGTTGTCAATCCCGGACCGATTGCGACCGAGTCTTTGTTTCCAAGATTGTCAATTATTTGTTTTTTGGCTTCTTTTGCTATGCTTCCTGATTTCGTCTCTGAAAGCGGGATTGTCAATGCTCCAATAATTTTTGCAGCAGCAATTTTCTGAGATGTTTCGGGAATTGCAAGATGAACCAATCCGCAGCCGGATCGTAGAGCTGCCATTGTCGTCAAACATCCGGCACCAATCATTCCTCGTGAACCTGCAATTATCAACAATCTGCCGAAATCCCCTTTGTGAGAAATTTCCTTTCGCATTGGCAATTCCGGTATTTTCATTGTTTTTTCCTCTTGCCACAAAAATAGGACACAGACCGGATAAAAACCATTCTGTGTCCTGAATTCTCAATATCTAATGCTGTCGAAAGCTCAATTATTCAACAGTGGGTACGTTTTGCGGAATGAAGAACCAGCTTCCTTCTCTGACAGGTCTTTCACCCCAGATTTTGAAGAATGAGAAAAGGTCAAGTTCCCTAATATCCTTCGAAATCCAGAACTCATTGACATTAGTTTTTTCATAATTCGCTTCATTTGTAACGATTTCGTGCATTTTTTCATACTGAATCAGCGGATCCATATCAGCAATTTCAGTTGTTTTTACGGTAATAAGATCGTTAACTTCCATCAAGTGTATGAAATGCGCTGAGAACTGACCATAAAGATGTCCGAGGAACATCAGCCCTTCTTCTCTCTTGAGTGTGCTGAAAAATTCTTTGTCTTCAGCGGTCAAGAATTGAATCATATTTGCAATCCCGCTATAAACCAGCATCTTCTTGTCCGGCATAGGCAATGCGTAATTGAAAATGAGTACATTTTCTTCAAATAGAATATCCGGCAATAGAATATCACGCTGATTAAATACAAGTCTCGCTTTTCCAATCTCATCTATTTCAGTAGAATTCAAAGTTACAAATTTTTTGCCCTCAAAAATCTTCTTGAGCGTTTCGTGCAACAACTCGACATTCTTGAAATTTGATGTCGCAGTCAAACTAAGATCAACAGGTTGAGAGAATGGCAAAATGTATATCTTTTCAACTTGCTCTTTATTGATCATGCTCTCAAGAAGTTTTGAAAAAGCATAGATTTGGGTAAAAGGTGTTGTTGATACTGTCATTTGCTTCCCTTTCTTTGATATTATAAAATCGTAAATAATTTATATTCCTAGCAAATTACTACATTCAAATTAATGAGTTTGATAGTAATTTGCAATATTTTTTTTTACTGTTTAAGAATTATAACATCTTTTCTTGGAAATAAATCTTTTAACAGCTCATTACTTCATAATTTCGGTTTATTGGATTTTATTCTTCAATTTCAATCGGTTTGACTGAATTTGTTTGTATAATCAATTTCCGTTGTTGGCTATATAAAAGAGTACCGACCAATAATTTTTCATATTTACATTGTTTAACGAAATTACAGGTTTGACGATGATAGAAGCATTTCTGTCCAAGCTGATTATTAACGAGCGAAATGATCAGCATCTGATGATTCTTAAAGAAAAAGACGGCAACAGAATTCTGCCGATTGTCATTAGTATTTTCGAAGCGATTTCAATTGACCGGGTTTTGCGCAAATTAAAAGTTCCGCGACCGTTAACGCATGACCTTATGAATTCAATATTTGTGAAACTTGGTGCAGACCTCGATTTTGTGGAGATTGCTGATCTGAATCAAGGGACATATTTTGCGAATTTGCATTTCAGCAGTCCGAGTAACAGCAAGGTTGTTGTGGATTGTCGTCCCTCGGATAGCATTGCACTTGCAGTTCGGGCGAAATGTCCGATTATGATACGCAGAAAAGTCCTTGATATTGCTAGCGAAATTGACGACTCCGATTGATTAAACCACTTCCATATAGGTATGATATGTCTGAGGAAATAGGAAATTTTGCTGATGGTCGTTATACGGTTATCCGGAAGCTGGGTTCAGGTTTCTCAAGTGAGGTTTTTTTGGCAATTGATGAATCGAATGATGCAAAGGTTGCAATAAAACTTGCAGACAGCCGAACAGCGTCGGATTCCAATTTAGTCCGCAGATTTGAGCAGGAAATTCTTCTGCTTGAACGGTTTAAGCATCGAAATCTCGTCAAACACTTGAATCACGGATTTCAGGACGGCAAGCCCTTTCTCGTTATGGAATTCGTCGAGGGTTTAACGTTAAATGATTGGCTGAAAGTAAACAAAAGTAGTAAAGATATTGCGAATTTACTGCTTCAGCTTTTGGAAGCGTTGAAATACATTCACTCAAACGGAGTTGTTCATCGAGATTTAAAACCTGCAAACATTATCGTTATTGAGACAATGAATGGAAATCATCTGAAAATCATCGATTTCGGCTTTGCACGCTGGTTAAATGGTACAGAGAGAATCACGATGACAGGCGAAATTGTCGGAAGCCCTGTTTACATGGGACCTGAGCAGATTAAAGGTTCTGACAAAATCGACAATCGCTGTGATTTTTTTACGTTTGGTATAATCGCATTCGAAGCATTTACCGGAAGACTGCCTTTTATCGCACCTACACCATCAGAGACCGCATACAAGATTTTTTCGGAATCTCCGCCTGATTTCAGTGAATTAAGACCGGATTTGCCAAAGGAGCTTGCAAATTTAATCAATAAATGCCTGAAGAAACAGCCGTATCAGCGTCCGCACACCGCCGACCTTATAATCGCTGAATTATCCGCAATAACCGAAATGTTACCTTAGAATCGTAATTTTTTCATTCACCTACGTGTACTTCGGGGTAAAAATCCTTGTCATTCTGAGCGAAGCGAAAGAATCTCAGAGGCATTGGTGAGTTGTAAATACACGATAGTTCTTGTTTGTTTGCGAATCATCAGTAAACCTGTGAGATTGCGACGGTCGTTACACTCCCTCGCAATGACAAATGATAATTCTTTCGTGATTTTCGTGCCTTTCGAAGTAAAAATTTTCTTAGAATAGTATTTTTTTCGAAATATGCATTGAAACCGGATGAGAACTTTGTATTTTGTTTTTTTCAATCTTAAACCGTTTGGATACTTCCTGTTCAAAACAGGTCAGTCCGAGGAGGAAAAATGTGGAGTGATCCAATTGCCGACCTTTTAACGCGTATTCGCAACGCGTACAGCAAAGAAAAACAATCTGTAAAATGTCCTGCATCAAACATCAAAATCGGTATATGCGATGTTCTGAAGCGTGAAGGTTACATCAGCGAATTTACTATTGACGCCAAAGAACATCCGCAGGGAATGATTCATATTACGTTAAAATATGGTATAGAAGGTGAATTACTCATCAATAAAATTGATAGAGTGTCCAAGCCCGGAAGACGAGTTTACAAGGGCTTCCGCGATATACCCGAAGTTATCAACGGTCTTGGAATTATGATTGTTTCTACAAGCAAAGGCATCAAGTCTGACCGTGAATGCCGTGCTGAGAAGCTTGGCGGTGAAATACTCGCATTCATCTGGTAAATTTTTCGGCTTCGCATCTGTAAAAATGACACGTTGGCTTATTTTTTCGCCGAATAAATTTAAAATCCTTTCGTATCTTTTGTGTTTTTCGTGGTAAAAATATTCTTTTTATTGTTTCGGTGGATACCAAATCAATGCGCAAGAATTTTTACGATACATCTGATTTAGAACGATTAGAGGACGAAAAACTTGCGGAATATGCGGTAAAATCCTCAAAATCCTTAGGCAGAAAGATTGCCGAAGAAAAACATCCATACCGAACTGCGTTTCAACGTGATAGAGATAGAATCATTTACAGTGCAGCATTTAGAAGGCTCGAGGAGAAAACGCAGGTATATTATGACCTTAACTCTAACGATTTCAGAACTCGCCTTACACATACGCTTGAGGTTGCGCAAACTGCAAGGATTGCTAGTGGTGCACTGGGTTTGAACTCTGATTTAGCTGAAGCGATAGCATGTGCACATGACATTGGACATCCGCCATTTGGGCATCAGGGCGAGGAATTGCTGAATCGACTTGTGTGCGAGCATGTAGAATGTCATGAAAACATCTGTGTTGGCTACGAGCACAATCTTCAGAGCTTGCGTATTGTTGACTTTATTGAGGATAAATATCCGGAATTTCCCGGTTTAAATCTGACTTTCGAGGTTTTGAGAGGGATTGCCAAATATAATAATCATTATCCCGGTGAATATACAAAATATGATGATGTTTTCTCGCTTCCGAAGTCGTTTGAGGCACTGGTTGTTGATAAATGCGATAGAATATCGTATTTAGCACATGACCTTGAAGACGCATTAATGGCGGGGTATCTAGATATCAATCGCATCAAAGACCAGCCGTTAGTCAAACTTGTCATGAAATCCACCGGTGTCGAATACTGCAAGCTTCCAAATGCTAAACAAATTCATCTGCTTGTGCGCGATTTCAAAAATTTCATCGTAACTGAGTTTATTCATGAATGCGCAATCCAGCTTGAGAACTGGGATTCAAAAACCGCAAATTCCCATGAATTTATAAATTATCCGAATAAATTGATTCCTTTGATTGATGGGTTTTATGATTTCCTTTACACGTACTTCTATGAGGAGAAAGCATTCAAGGAGATTGTGCGCGAAAACACAAAGGCAATTGATGATCTATTTAGATATTACATAAAAAACCCACAAATGCTTCCGCCTGATAATTATAACCTTTCAATTGTACGCAGAGTCAGTGATTATATTGCATCTCATACTGACAGGTCGATACTGGTTCTGCATAAAACTCAGCTAAAATAATTTCCTGAAATCAAACCATGAACCATCCGTCAAAATAATAAACGACTTGAAAGGATGAAGTTATGAGAAATATAACACGGATTCTCATTATTGTGCTGATAGTAACGTTTATTTCAGCAGGTTGTCGTGGTGAACGTGAAGTTATTGAAGATGCTGAAACGCCGATGATTTCAAGTGATAAGCTTTCTAAGACTGTTTTTGTTTCAAACATGTCAGAAGCGTTGAAGGATGGGAATAATGTGATTTATTGCAGCACATTTCAGCTTGCTTGGAACAAATTCAAGGAGTATGCGGAAGGAGATTTGACATTTATTGAGAAACTTGATGAGGCAGATAGACTGAATAAATCTGCGTTTAAGGAGCGTTATATTTCTGAAGACGCTTATGTTTCCGAGATTGGAAAGGTTGCTGATGGCATTGAAGCAAAAATTAATGAACAATTGAAAATGAAATTTCCAAAGCTAAATAAAACATACAAGTTCGATACTCCTACAACAGCAGCTGGCGATCAAATCGTGTCATATTCGTTCCTGTACAAGAATTTACAGTTTGCAAAGGCGTTTGAGAAGCTTGAGAAAGATATGCATTTTGAAGTTAATGTTGGGAATTATGAGAAGGTCAGGGGTTTTGGGTTTGATGAATTTGATGCTGAGAATCATGGTGAACTGCGCAAACAGGTTGACGTTATCAAGTTTGATGAAAATGTGACAATTATTAAGCTTTTATCGAAATCAACGGACGATGAGCTTGTTCTTGCGATGATAAAACCTGAAAATGACTTATTGAGTACTTATGTTAATGTAACTGAGTTCGAAAAGGTCGCTAAGACCGACACTACAAGCCATCTTGATTATCTGCGTATTCCTGTTATTGATTTCAATATTACTCACAGCTATAAACAGTTTCTCAATAAAACGTTCACTAATCCGAAGCTTGCAGGATATTTTATCACGGAGGCAAGGCAGGACATCGAATTCAAGCTCAATGAGAAAGGCGCAGTACTGAAATCAGAAGCTGAAATCGTCGCTGAGAAATTAGCTATGAAGGAAAGCGGAATTGCATTTAACAAACCGTTTCTGCTCATCATGCGCAAAAAAGATGCTGAACTACCGTATTTCCTCTGCTGGGTTGCTAATCCCGAAATCATGAAGCAATAATTAACAAAAATGATATTAATATACAAATATTGATTTTTCATTGTAAGGTGGGTAAATCAAATTTTGATGCCGACTTGATGATATTTTGCAGAAATAATATATTTAGTTGAGAAATTTCCTTCGATGTCATTCTTCACTTTGTTTCATCGCTTCACTCTATTTCGAGTGCTATTAATTCGTGTAATTTCGTGTTTTTCGTGGTAAAAATCTTAACTTAGATTTGCTGGATTCCCAATCAAGTTGGGAATGACAAAGCATTTAGTCGAATTCATCGAGTGCATTGATGTCGATTTTTTGAGGTCTCTCATCGGATTTTGGTTCTCGATGTATGATTATCGGATGTTTTTGTAAAACCTTGTTTAGTCTTTTTGCCCAGCTCTCTGCTTTGCTGCTGAATACATCAAGATACTTCTGTATGTTGCTGAAAACGACAACATTATTCTTCTTTGGTCGATAGAATTTAAATGTGTCAAAGACTTCGTTCCGAATTTCATCATTAAATGCTGAAATCAGTTTCAGGATTTCCTCAACCATTTTTTCGTCCTCAAATCCGAGTAATGCTTGAGTAATTACACCAGCAGCTTCAGGATTTTTCTTGACCGCATTGAGCAAAGGGCGTTTGACCCTTTCATCACGAGTGTACGCCAGTGCTGGAGCGAGGATTTTGCAGCTTTCCAAACTTTCAGGATGAAACTTTTTAAGCAGAAAATTAACTGACTCCGGTAAATTCATCTTTGCAATCACCAGAGCAATCGTAGATCTGTCTTTTCTGCGTTTGTTGTAAAGGTTTTCAAGTGCTTTAAGACCTGGTTTACCGAGAAAGCTTAGGGCTTCGATTGGAGCGGTTAATTTAATATTAAATTTAGATTTATTCGCGGTTTTCTTTGCAGCATCAGTTAATTCAGGAACAGCATCGGGATTTCCGAGTATTCCGAGAGCAATGGCAGCTTTGGGATTCGGCAGCAACTCGACCAAAATTTCAAATGCTCTGTCATCCTTAGTTTTTGCGAGAGTTAGACATGCCAAGTCTCTGATATTTTCATCATCAGAAGAAGAAATAATCGTCTTCAATCTTGTAAAGAATTTCTCGGAAATGTCAGATTTATCAACGATTAAAGTCTCAATCTGATTTCCGAGTGCAATTAAAACAGAATCGATAATATCGGGCTCTTCGAGAAATTTTAGTAATTCATCAAGAATATTAGTTTTTGTATTTCCAAACGCTAGAATCGCCTGTTTTCGAATTTCAGTATCAATTTCCGTATTTTGAGCAAGAATTAAAATTTTATCCTTTATCAGCGTAACATCATTGGAGCCAAGTGCTTTCAGAACTGCTATTAACAGAACATTTCCAGGTTCAAAATCCATTTTGCCTAAAATGTCGATGAATATTGCGACAAGTGTCTCCTCAAAATGCAATTTACCAAAAGCGTTAATTATCGCAGTTTGTATCGATTTATTCCCACATGATTCATATTCCGTAACTAGTTTATTTAATAGCTGTTTTCGCGGAAAATGCTTCAGGATACTGAGAATTATCGTCATTATTTCAGCATTTGAATTAAGTGATGCAATCAGATGATCTTGAACACTTTCAAGGAATTCATCACCTTTTTCTATGATGCTGATATCCTGAGTTTGAATTAATGCATAAGATTCGATAATTCTAAACACTGTCAGTCTCAGGATTTCATCATTTGTATCAGTTATGCTTGCGATATTATCGGAAATTTTCATTATATCTATCTTTGAGAGTGCAATTATTGAAGCACATCTGACACGTAAGCTTCTATCCTTGAGAAGCATCAGAATTTCCTGGATAATACTTTCGTCTGCATTTAATCTCATCGTTGTATCGCGGAATCTGCGGTTGGCGTAAAAATTACTTAATGTCAGAATTGAAGCTACTTTTGTCGTGATAATATTATTTCTCAATTTGTAATATTTTGCATTAAGATTACTCGAATCTGGATAAACAAGATGAATCTTTTCTTTCAAATTCTCTATTGCCCTTTGCTGAACCTGTTTCAATCTGTCCCAGCTTTCAACCGTATAATCAATTTCAGCAATTGTGTTAAGTTCTTTCACACTTTTAAGTAGTTCAATTGCATAATCACGAGAAAAATCGATGTCAATCTCTCCTGTCTGGATTTTTCGTTGAACCGCCAGTGCAATGTCAGCGATAATACCCAGAAACAAGATTGATGTTATCGTTTGCAAAATGACCTCAAGCACAAGCATAAACTCATGCCAGCCGTCTAAACGAGTAATATAAAGCCGATTTTCATCATCTGCAATGTGATTATGAACAAACTCGGTGATACCAGCAAGGTTGATGCGCAGAGTTACTTTCAGCGAATAAATCCAAAATGTCGATGGAATCCAAAGCAGAGTATGCGGAACTGTT
>CAYZQB010000101.1:7762-11276 GCA_964480395.1 uncultured Planctomycetia bacterium | reverse complement strand
AGTTGTTATGCCCACACGCACGCCGGTGTGCGAACCTGGACCACGGTTGACAAAGATTGTATCGATGTCCGCAAAACCAAGGTCTAACTCATGCAGAAGCGAGTCAATGTTTGGGATTAACATGCGAGTATGAACAGCATTCTCAGCAAACGCCCTTCGAATGAGCTTTTCCTTGTGGAAGATAGCAACTTCACCGAGTATAAGCGATGTTTCAATTAGTAAAATCGTGTTCATTGACTTTTTTCTTCGATCCATGAAATTTTCGTATTATGCACAATTTAACAGTTAAATTGCTATAATCAATGTTTCAAAGTTATCTGCGGGGAATTTATGGCTGAGGATTTGAATGTGATATTCGCTGAATTCGCTGACAATCTCGGTTTAAAACCTAAAATTTTGGATCATTTTATTCAGGTTGGGATTGATGAGGATGTCGTTTTTGGGGATTTAACCGTCGATAGCGTTGTCCGCTCAGATTGCTTAGGTACAGCTCGAATTTTTGCGAAAAGTATCGGCAGGATAGCAGGGATTGCGCTGGCTTGTAAGGTATTTTATCATTTAGACAATCAGGTTGAATTGTTGAAGATTTGCGATGATGGTACAAGTGTCAGCACTGGTGACGAAATCCTTGTGCTGCGTGGGAATGCTGGAAAATTGCTGTCTGCAGAGAGAACAGCAATGAATTTCCTCGGTAAATTGTCGGGAATTGCAACGCTTGCACATAAATTCATGGAAGAAGTTGAAGGTTTGAAGGTCAAAGTTTGTGATACGCGGAAAACGACACCCGGCTGGCGAATACTGGAAAAATATGCGGTAAAAACCGGTGGAATGACAAATCATCGCATGAATCTGAATGACCAGGTTCTAATCAAGGAGAATCATCTACGAGTTTCGGGAATGAGTTTGGCAGATGCTGTGAAACAGGCAGTTAAAGCAAATCCAGGAATTATCATCGGCGCAGAAGCGGAAAATCTTGAGGAAATGTTACAGGCGATAGAATCAGGCGTAAATTACGTTCTAATTGATGAATTTTCTCAAGAAGATATGAAAAAAGCCGTTAAAATTAGGAACAAATTCTTTGATGAGACAAATAGATTTGTCGAGATTGAAGCATCAGGCGGGATAACCCTCGGAAACATCAGGCAGGTTGCGGAAACGGGTGTTGATAGAATCAGCATCGGCGCGGTAACTCATTCTGCAAAACCGCTAGATTTATCCTGTCTTTTTGATGGACAATAATCGAAAACATTACGTTCGATTTGATGCAATTATGGTATAATACATTATTACATCCAAATCATTCAGGGATTTCAAATTAGTTGGAAACCTTGTTTAACCTGTCGAGGAACAAAAATGATTGAGATTTTCAACAAGGATACAGGTCAGAGGATTGGGGAATTGACAGAGAATCAATTCGATTTTCTCATGGACAACATCGAGAACGAGTATCTTGAGAACATAAATTATGTGATAGATACTAAGGTTGTTGAGTTATTAAAAAGTCGTGGTGCTGATTTCAGGATACTTGACCTGCTTGGTAATGCAATCAAGGGTAAGAAAAGCATCTCAATTGCGTATCATATTCCCGAAGAAGCAGATTTCGATTACAACGAGGAAGAAGAGGAAGAAGAGGAATAATCACCCAAAATATCCAACAATGTTTATTCCGTAATATCATCGTCGGTAATTTCATCCGCAGGTTTTGCGTGCAAAGCACCGTCCTTCTTGAAAATTTCTATTGCACCAATGTGTGCCAAAGCAACCGGAAAGTACGATGAAAGCCGGTCAGAAACTGAGAAACTGCGTAAAAATGCTTCTAATGAATCGCGGTCGGGAAGGTTGGATTTTGCGGTACTTCCAAGCGGAATCTCGCCTATTTCACGTATAAATTCAATCGTTTTTCTTACAACATCTTCCTTGTTGAAAATAATGACATCACCCTCTCCGCTAAAATCGCCTTGGCGGTATCTCCAGCCTGTGAAAATATGCATATCGCCTGCATCCTCCTTGAGATAAAAAGGTTTGCTGCGTCCGGGAGTCTCATAATATCCCTCAATTGGCTCCTGAGCATAATATTCCGGCGTTTGCGCATATTTCTTCATGATATTCCTGAAAATAATGTTTTTCATTTTTTCTGCATATTGGTTCGCATGTGATTTTATAGTAAAAAGGATGCAAATAATAGAGATTTCAATGAAAAATCTAAGT
The DNA here is from genome assembly GCA_964480395.1 of uncultured Planctomycetia bacterium. Lineage (GTDB taxonomy): Bacteria > Planctomycetota > UBA8742 > SKZP01 > CAYZQB01 > CAYZQB01. The sequence goes on along the minus strand of CAYZQB010000101.1, from coordinate 9,068 downwards.
CGTAACAAATTAGCAGAACTTCGTTCACTGCAGAATCGCAAGTTCAGGGAAAAGCTTCACCTGAGTTTTGTAGAGGGTGAAAATGCTGTGGGTGAGATTCTGAGTAGCAATGCTCAAGTGAAATATTTGGTTTACAACGATGGGAAACATGCGGAAATGAAGGCAAAACTTGCTGATGTTTTGCCTGACGGAATTGAGGAATATTTGCTTGATGATGCGGAGTTCAGCACGGTTTGTAACACGATGAATTCTCAGGGCGTGCTGGCTGTTGTAGAATTCCCAACGTTTGTGCGAATTGAGGAAATAGATAAATACAATAAAATTCTTGTACTGGATAGAATTCAGGACCCGGGAAATGTTGGAACGTTGATACGGTCAGCAGCGGCGTTCGGGGTAGAGTTGATAATTTCAATCTCAGGTACAGCTGAGCTTATGAATCCGAAGGTGCTTCGTGCATCAGCTGGTCTTCTCTGGCAGATGAAATTTACGCAGAATACAAATCCAGCAGCATTGTTGGAATATTTAAGAGAGAAAATGCTCAATGTTTTTGTAGCGGATATGGATGGTGAAGATTTTTACGATTGTAGCATTGAGAAGCCCTGGATGCTTGTTCTCGGTAACGAGGGAGCAGGAATTTCCGATGAATTTAAGGTTGAGGATGATAAGAAATGGCAGAAGATAAAAATATCGCATGAAAAAAACGTTGAATCGCTGAACGTCGGAGTCGCTGGTTCAGTTATACTTTCATGGATACACAAACAGGAGATGGGAAACTGATGATAATTCGTGAAATTGAGAAATCTGACCGAGAAAAGATTCTGCAGGCGTTCAAGCCGATTTTCGCTGGCTGGGATTATCTGCCCGATGTGATAGACACCTGGTTCACACCCTCGACAAATTTAGTTACTATGGTGGCATGTGAGGAAAATGGCGAATTCATTGCGATGATGCAGATTCAGGAATATTCTCCGAAATGCTGGTTTGCTCGCGGTTTACGCGCAAATCCGAACGCAGATTCAATTATTGTCGGCAAGGCAATCTACGTATTACGTGCAAAACTCGAAGATTATATGCTTGAGAGAGGAGCTGTAAGCGTTAGTTATCGTACGCTTGAGACGTTTTCTGAAAGCGTTAACCTTGCCGGGAAGTTCGGTTTCAAGGAGAAATTCAGATTCGCGCATAAGTGGTATGATGCTGTCATGCCTGAAACCAGTTTTGCATCGCATAAGACGGACTTTTCATTCGATTTTGAACCTGAGCAGTTCCTTGATTTTATGCAAACAAACAAAGCGTTTATGCAGGTTGA
>CAYZQB010000101.1:1475-7662 GCA_964480395.1 uncultured Planctomycetia bacterium | reverse complement strand
ATTCATTCTGAGACGCAAGAACTCAAGCGCAGGCAGGAATTACTCGGACTCGAAACGGGGTGCGTACATTCAATATTGTTTCAAAAAAATTATCGGAGCGATGTATGAAATATCAAACAATAGAATGGGATGACGCGCTTTCGTGTCCGAAAATTATAGATCAGACGGTTTTGCCGGATGAAATCAAACTTAAAACCATAAAAACTGTGCAGGAAATTTTCGATGCGATTCAACGGCTTGAAATCCGCGGTGCACCTGCGATTGGCATTGCTGCCGCTTTCGGAATGGTTCTTGCAATTGATCCGAATTTAACACTTGAAAAGCAAAAGCTGCTGGTGTTGCAGACAGCAGATTATCTTGCACAATCGCGTCCAACTGCGGTTAATCTTTTCTGGGCAATAAATAGAATGAAAAAGAATTGCGAGGATTTTATCGGTGAAAAATCTGAGTTTAAGCCGTTTATGCTTGCAAAAGCAAAGGAAATTCATGCGGAAGACGCTGAGCTTTGCGAAAAAATGAGTGATTTCGGCACGGAACTAATTCAGGATGGTATGACTATTTTGACGCATTGCAACGCAGGCGCGCTGGCGACAGGCGGACGAGGAACTGCAGTCGGCGTGATAACGAAAGCGTTTGAGCTGGGCAAAAAAATAAATGTGATAGTCGATGAAACTCGACCGCTTCTGCAAGGTTCACGCCTGACTGCATGGGAACTCGGGCAGACGGGAATACCGTATAAAATCATCACTGACAATATGTGCGGGCATTTTATGAAATCGGGCATTATCGACCTTGTGATAACAGGTGCGGACAGGATTGCTGCAAACGGCGACACAGCGAACAAAATCGGGACATATTCCGTGGCTGTTCTCGCAAAATATCATGGAATCCCGTTTTACATCGCAGCACCTGCAAGCACATTTGACGCGATGCTGACAACGGGTGATGAAATTCCGGTTGAACAGCGAAATCCCGACGAAATCCGCAAAATCAAGGGAATCAGCATTGCACCAAGGGATGCGGAAGTATTGAATCCTGCTTTTGACGTTACGCCTGCACATTTAATCGATGGAATTATAACCGAACATGGAATTCTCAAGCCACCTTACGATGTTAGTATCAGGGAGTTTCTTAGCTCTTGAAGTAGAAATTATTGAACAATGAACAGACAATTGCGTTAATGAATAGAGTCGATTGGAGAAACGATGCGACATTGGGTACTCACATACAACGCGATGCTGCCGATTATCATTATCTGCGGAACATTTCTCGTTTTTGCGGCAATGGGTGCATTCCTGCTTGAGTTTGGCAACGACGACGAAAGATTCAACGGTATGCTGGCAGTGTGTTTCTCAATTCTCGGACTCGGGACAACATTAATTCTGTATAATCGTTTTTCGCGTAAACGCAAAGCATTTGTTCGTTTGCGGGAAATAAGCAGGATGTTTGAAATCGAAGAGGCTGGGAATATGATAAACAGACTGCAGGAGTTGATTTCGGCAGACCGAATCGGCGAGATGCATGATATTTTGTACTTTCTGCTTGCACGAGCGTATCAGGTTGATGAAAACATTGATTTAGCGAAGAAAATGTACAAAATTGCAGGGAATTCCTGGCTTGCGCGCAATAATCTGGCTGTAATCCTGCTTGGAGAGATGGATTTTGAAGGTGCAGTTGATGAGCTGCGCAAAGCAATTTCGTTGAATCCGGCAGAAGCGATTTTGTATCATCAACTGGCATGGACGCTGCAGCATATGGATGAACCAGTGTTGGCGCGTAAAGTCCTTGAAACTGCGCGGTCGCACGTTCTTCATCACAAATTAATTAATGAGAACATTAGACTGGTGCTTGATGATGAAATGGTTGAAATTCCAGCACTTCCAAGCAGAATATCATTTTTTCAATTTTAATTGCCGGGATTAACGTCGAATAATGACCCAGCTAGAAAAATCTCGTGCTGAATCTCTGAAAATGGTTTTACTGCTGGTATTTTCTCGTTTTTGCTGATATTAAACATTTCTCCTGTTTCAAAATTAATGCGAATTATGTCACCGGAAACAATTTTTGCATTTTCCAGATTTTTTGCGATAAGCACGGGAAAGCCGGAGTTGACAGCATTTCTAAAATATATCGCACCGAAACTTTCAGCAATTATCGCTTGAATGCCCAGTGCTGCAAAACAATCAACCGCCTGCTGACGCGATGAACCCGAGCCGAAATTCGCACCTACAAATATAATATCTCCCTGTTGTGCTTTTTCCGAGAAATCCTTCCAACTGTCGAGATTGCCGAAAGCATACTTCGCCATTTCAGACACATCAGTAATTGCAAGGTAAGCATTATGAAAAATCATGTCTGTATCAATGTTCTGTATGAGTTCCCCTTGTGAATCGCTGATAAGCCAACACCTGCCTTCGATTGTCGTTTTTTTCATGGATAACCTTTCTATACTTGTTATCAACCATTTTTGAAGATATTTTTACGAAGAATCCCATAATTGTCAAAACTTATGCGCATTGTCAGCAAGACTGAAATTCCAACCGTAAGAATAACTGAAGTAAATATCGCCGACATAATCGCAATCTGATACTTGATTGCTTCGTCAGGGCTTGCACCACCGAGAATCTGCCCTGCCATCATCCCTGGCAGAAAAACAATGCCGATTGTGCTCATTGCTGCTACTGTCGGGCGGATTGAGCTTTCTATAGCATTGCGATAATACGGCTTCACCGCTTCGAAAACAGTTGCGCCATGAGCGATGCGATGCAGATAACGGTCTTCGTTTCTCCGTAAATCCTTGTAAAAACCGCTGATGCCGATGATTGTCCCTCGCATCGAATTGCCGAGAATCATGCCCGACAGAACAATCAAGAATTGTGCTTGAAAAACGTTGTCAATGCCGAGAATCAGGGCGTTGAAGTACAGCACAACGAGGAAAGAGACAATCATTAGCGATAGAAGCACCGGGAAAGCAGCACTTCTCAGGCGTAGATTGCTGTTGCGAATTACGGAAAAAGTCGCAAATATTATCATAATGAAAAACCAAAGCAGGTTCAGCGGGGTGTTGTTCCACTTGAAAAGGTAAATTAGCAGAATCCCGACGACAAATAGCTGAACAGACATGCGGACGACCGCGATAACAATGTCTTTGAACATGTTGAGCTTCAGAAGTAGTATTATGACGAGTGGTAGAAGCAGAATGAGATATGCAAAGACAAGTCCGATATTGGAAATCTGTTGTATTTGTGCAAAATTTGATGATAGAAATTCCAAATTTTTCACTTTTTCGCTCCATTTAATGTAATTACACGAATATTCGGAAATTCTCTCCATATCTCGTCATGAGAAACGATTAACAGGGTTTTGTTGAATTCGTTTGCGAAAAAGTCCACAACTTTCTGCTTCATTTCGGCATCAAGCCCTGATGTAATCTCGTCGAGCAGGTAAATATCGCGGTTGAGGAGTATTGACATAATTATTGCGAAGCGTTGTTTTTCTCCACCCGAAATGTCTTCTATATTTTTTTCGAGTAAATCTGTTGGTAGCTCGAAGAATTCAATTAACTTGGCGATTTCCTGTTCAGAGAATTCAACATTTACATTGCTTTTTAAGCTGAGGAATTCAGCTAAATATTCGCGGATATTGCCTTCGCCGATTTCAAGATTCTGATTCACGTAAGCAGTTGTTTTACGCAGTTGCCAGACCTTTTTCCTGTCAAATTTCTCATTGTTAATAAGGATTTCGCCGGTAATTGGGCGAATAAATCCAAGCACAAGCTTAAGAAACGTAGATTTCCCCGTGCCAGACTTGCCGAAAAGCAAGACTTTCTCACCTTCATCTAAACTCATCGAGAAATTGTCGAAAAGCATCGTATTCTTAAATTTAACTGTGATATTTCGGAACTCAATCATCAGATTTCTCGCTTAACGCTTGTTTTTTAAGCCATGGTATCAGTCCGCCTGCATTGAAAATTTCTGTAAGCTCGGCTTTGTAAGGTGCGAATGTGAATTGTAAATCTTTAGTTTGGTTAATAATTTCACCTTTTTGGAGATTTATCTCCAAAGCATCCTCAGAATCGGTTTTTTCAACGCATTCAGGACAATCGATTATCGGAAGCCCGATATTTATTGAATTGCGAAAGAAAATCCTAGCAAAAGAATTGGCTATGATCGCTCCGACGCCTGATGCTTTGAGCGTTACTGCAGCAACTTCGCGCGATGAACCGCAGCCGAAATTATCACCAGCAACAACAATATCATTTTGCTGAACCTTGTTCACAAAGCCAGAATCAAGGTCTTCAAGGCAGTGTTTGGCTAAATCCGACGGGTTCGTCATATTGCAATACCTACCCGGTATGATAACGTCGGTATCAATATTGTCGCCGAATTTATGCGCGCTACCCATGATAATATCAGATTTTGGTTGTTCCACTATCGGTTTTTTTCTGTTTATTCCTTCTATCGAGAAGGATTTTGGCTTTTTCGAATTCAGGTTCAATGGACAAAATATCTTTCAGAATTTTTTCTGCTTTCTTATATATTTTTTCCACATAATAGATGTTTGCGAGATTATACATGACATCCGTAGCAGCAGGTTCAATTCTCATACTTCTTAAATAACATTGTTTTGCACGGGATAAATTGCCCAAAGCTTCATAGCACAAACCGCACATGCCGAAAATCATCGCACAACCATTATAAATACTACGTGCTATGCGGTATTGTTTCAGGGCTTCCGAGTAACGTTCTAAATTATAATATGAGTCGCCTTTGTATTTATATGCCCAGAAAGTCTGAGGATTAAGCTTGAGTTGGTCATCGCAGTGTTTTATCGCTTCGTCAAAATTGTTGTCGGCAATCTCTATTTCAGCTTCAAGCTTGATAATCGCTTCGGCATTGGAATCTGTGATTCGTGCTTCAGTCGTAATTTTCCGTGCATCTTCAATATTTCCAGCATCCTTGGCTTTCAGTGCATCTATCCAATTGTTATGCAGAATGCTTTCGCTGATGCCAAGCTCACTAATCAAGTCATTCCAGCCGTTTGGCAGTGCAATTATCAACGCATTGCTGGTGATTGACCATGATTTTTCAAACGCTTTCCATGATAAATCGATTGAATCGGGATAATCGGGGTCGACGATGATAACTGAATCTTTGAACGTATCAAAGCCGATAATCGCAATAAATCGATGCTTCAAGCCCATGCATTCGGATGCAAGCACTGGAACCTGTGCGCGAACGAGTTTTTTTATTGTTTCCTTGTCTCCCCGGAAAATAACTATCTTGAGTTTCAGATATTCGAAAAAATCAAGAAGCAGAAGCCAATCGTCATACCTTTCGATTTTGTTGATTTCATCAAGCTGGGTTTCGGTTATATCTATCCCATATTGCACAAGGAAATTTACGACAATTTTTTGACCAATAAGGTCAACAAGCGGAATACCAAGCGGGAAATTTTCGATGCGAATACGCTCAGAGCCACGTTTTATACGTGTTTCAAGATTATTCAGGAAGAATTGTGCTTCCGAACACAGATTTGATGTTGAGAAATTTTTAATGACATCGTTGAAATGATTCTTACTCAACGGAAGGTCGTGTATGAGATAATAGCATTCGGCAAGCTGATACGTGATGTACGCACCGAAATAACTCGTCGGGTTGATTTCCATTGCAAGCTGATACAGGTGAACAGCATCTTCGTAACGTGCCTGAGTTTTGCGGATGTCACCAAGAAGCATGTAAAGATCTATCTCCTCAGGAGCATTGTTTAACCCATAAGCGAGAATTTCCTCCGCTTTTGAGAACTGCCGATGCAGATAAAACAGATTCGCCAGATGAAAATACGCCTGCGTGTTCGTCGGGTCAACGTTTGCTGCCTCACCGAAATAATTCGCAGCTTCATCCCACGATTCCTGCAGCATAAGATATCGCGCGTGTTCAAGCAGTAAATCAGACGAATGAAAACCCTTGTTCTCAGCTTTTTGTCGATAATCCTCAGAAACCTGAACTCTACCCATCTTCATCTCGCAGGTCGCAAGCAGTGCATAGCTGTGAATTTTATATGATTTATCATTTGGAAAATCGGCAATAAGCGACAATAAAAGTCCACTCGCTTTACTGAAATTCCCTTGAACAATGAGCAGTTTAGCAAGGTAATATCGAGCAAGCTTTGTTGATTTAATATTTTT
>CAYZQB010000101.1:0-1375 GCA_964480395.1 uncultured Planctomycetia bacterium | reverse complement strand
AAATATTGCGGATATTGAAAGCTTGACTATTTTTTTTGCAAAATCTGAGTGAAAACGAAGTAAAAAAACAAAAATCCCCAAATTTCTTACGAATTAGTCTTTTCTCTCAGGTTGCGTTGCTTCCTCAGAATGACAGGTTATTTTATTTGTTCTCAGGCTGCGTCTGCGGCATAGTCTGCGGTGAATCTTCAATGTCCTTTTCGTCAGCATCCACAGAATCGTCGTCATATTTCCAGACGAGATTACCATCTATCTCCCAATTTTCATAGCTGTCATATGGATAATCCGCATCATCGAAACCCTTGCTGAAAACGAAGAAATCCAAACCCGAAACCTCATAAATCAACGGTTCGCCGGTAAACGGGTCAATCGGCATTTCCTTCAGAATCCCAGCATCAGCAAGCTCCGACAAGGTCTGCGGAAGTTTGCCATGCCGAAGTTTGAAAAGTTCAACCGCCAGCGTTGTCCGCGCAATCCGACTTAGTGCAGTTAAAACATCATTTCTAAAAACTGTATATATTGAATATGGCAAGCACAATGCGGTCATTTTTTGATAGATTGATTTGTTGTCTTCCCATTTCGTTAACATTGCAAACAAATCGTCATTAATCTCATGATACGGTTTTTTCGAAAGTTCAATAACTTTCCCAAGCTCGTTTATATACAAAATGCAATCAAGTCTAATTATTGGTTCAGGAATCCATTTCCCGATTTTGCCATAATACGAACTTCTTACGCCGAAAGGTTGAGAACTATCAAAATTAACTTCATCTTTATATTCAGTTAATGAGAAGCAACGCTCTGAGATGAGCACATCGGTTATAGACTTTATCTGCTCGAATCTTCCGAGTTCCTTAATCAACTTTTCAAGCTGGGGTTCATTAAACTTAATATTATCATAAACAAATCTTAGGTTTTTAAGAGCTTCTTCTTCTAGAGCAATTACTACGAGTCTTGCAATTGTCGTATGTTCACTACTGGTAACAAGTGCAAGCCGAAGCATGTTAACAATCTGTTTTACAGTTAGTTCTGAGTCATTATCCAAAATTGAAAGATTAATAAGGTCTGTTAATATTCTCCTTAGCGTTAGAACTGAAAGCATTGGGATTTCGTTATTCTCATAGTCAACTTCGAAATTAGCTTTGGGACGCCGTAAACCTTCTTGTAGAAGCGTAATTGTTTTTTCATTTTGTTTAATATAATTACGGAAAATTCGCATTCTGTCAGGAAATTTACGCAGCGCATCGAAAGAGTAGTTTTCCCACTCATTATCCGCTAACAACCAATAATCTTCATCTGCATCCTCATCAATTGTTTCCTGAAAATCAATATATGTCTCAAACGCACGTTTTATGTACGTCGCAGCATTTTCGCT
>CAYZQB010000100.1:4266-11277 GCA_964480395.1 uncultured Planctomycetia bacterium | reverse complement strand
ATTCCGATGTCAGTGCCATCAGCGAATTACTTGTTAAAAGCGGTTTTCAGTGAAAATCAGGTACTTTTATACGGTAGTATGAACGATGAATTCGGTAATAGCATCAAGTTGAACAGTTTTTCGCTTGAATTAAAGAAAGATGCGCAGATAAACCTAAAGGATATAACTGAAAACACAATTATCGAAGCAAATATTGATTTCAATATTAAGGATTTTCAACGATTACGCAGAACTTTCCCCGAATTTTATGAAATTCTCGATTTCGATGGTGATGCAAATGGCAGCATTCTTGTATCAGGTGGTAGCAAGAGCGGGAAAGCGAAAATTGTCGCAGAAATCAAGGATCTTTCAAAGCGCGGGTATGCAATTGCAGATAATGTCTCTATTTCCTCATTTTTGGCATGGGATACTAACGGAACGAGAATCAAAATTAACAAAGTTGAATTCGCTCGTGGCAGAGACATTGCATCTATCGAAGGAATTATTAATGTGCCAAGAAATAATGCTGATATGTATGAGATAATCACTGAAAATTTACGTAAGCTGAATCTGACGATTAATATCGAAAATCTGAATTATTACTCAAAACTTTTTAATACAGAGCTTCCTGCAGGAAAAACCGAAATAAGTCTTGTTTCAATCGGTCAGAATCCGCTGTTTTCGCTTTCGCAGAAGCCGCCGTTTTCTCGTCAAAACAATATCGAGCTTGGCGTGCTGTCTATGAGAATCTGTGACTTTTCATATTTACGTACTCAAGTTGACTCGATTCGAATAAATGCATCGCTTTATCGTGACAGTATCACAGTAACTGAATTTTCAGCAGAATCGGGTGTTGGTGTTCTGCAAGGCTCTTTTTCTGTTAATTATGCAAATAAAAACCGGATTGCAGTAGTCTTCAGTGAACTTGAATATCTATCTGAACTGCAAAACTTGAAGCTGTTTCAAGAAACGGACATATTGATTGAAAATGACAAAATCCTACTCGACACTGTAAACATTGTCGGTGATTTAGGTGAGCTTTCATTCACAGCGTTGATTTTACTTGACGATGAATATATTGACTATGATTTAAATATATCAAGGCTTGATGGAACCTGGTTGCGCAAAGTTATCAGTAGATTTATTGAGATACCATTTTCTTTCGAAAAATTGGCTTTGAAATCCACATTTGAAGGTAATTTTGCTGATTTCAAAGGTAATGTTAACGCTGAGATAAAGAAGATTAAAGTCGATAAGATTCCAGAATTCGATTTATCCGTTAATTGTTCAGGAAATCAAGATGTTATAACCTTAAGCAAAATAGAAGCTTATGATAATCGGAAACAGCAGAAAATCCCGTTAATTTCAGCATCTGCTGAGCTTCCTTTGAATATTTTTTCTCTTCTTAGGGTGCATCATGAGGAGAATCGAATATTCGGTCTTGATGAAATATTTGCTAAATGCAAAATTGAGTTGAATAATCTTGATTGGCTCAGATCGATAATACCTGATTCTGTAAGACCTTCAGGGCAGTGCCATGCGGAAATCGATATTGGTGGAACATTTGAAGTACCTTCTGTAATTGCGACTTTGACACTTGAAAAACTTGATTTCTCAGTTGTTGATGAAGCTGAATTCCTAAAATATTTCGATATTAATAACCATCTTACTCAAATTAATCTGACTAACCATCTCAGTAACTTCAAAGATTGCAGCATTAATGTTGAAGCAGAACTTGAAAACCATCAGATTCGTATTTCACCCGCAGAAATAAGGTTACAGTACGAAGATAAAGCTCAAAAGAAAACAGCGGTTTCCGTGTTAGCGAAAACGCTTCATAATGACAACATTGTACTGTCAGGGACAATGAATTTGCTTGGCAAGCTGTCTCAGGTGGTTTTTGGACAAGATAAATTCCGCATTGGTGAAGGTCAAATCAACCTGGCTGGTAAAATCTCGGAAGTATCGTGTTTTCCTGTCATCAGCAACTTGTTAACGGCACTTGAAGGTGTACTTGAATTTGATTTTGCTATTTCAAGTCCCTGGGTTGCACCAAAGTTATCTGACGGTTTTGTGAAATTGCATCATGGGAAGGCGCAATTTTTGAGCGATTGCGCACCTTTAACGGATTTATCTGCAAGGTTCGAGTTTGAAGAGCGTAAAATATACATGATAAATTTAAACGGTAATTCAGGGGGTGCAAAACTCAAAGGTGAAGGACTAATCTCGCTTACAGACAAGGATATAAATCTGAATCTGAACCTATTTGGCAACTCGATTCTGCTTAAAAGGGCTGATACACTAGCGTTTAGAGCAAATGTTGACTTGAAAATTCTTGGAAGTTTTACAAAACCGATAATACGCGGATATTTGAAACTCGTTGACAGCGATTATTCTGCGTATTTCAACATATTTGACAAGTTTACTATGCTGGATATCAAGCAAACTAAAGGTTTCCTTCGTAACAGCGAAATATTCGTGCGAATTACAACCACCGACAAAGTTGATGTTAATACTGATTTCATCAGGGGTAAAGCGTCATCGAACTTACTTATTTCGGGAAGTATAACAGATTTTGATGTTATAGGTAGAATTACAATCGAGAATGCAAATCTTAGATTTCCAGCAATGAATTTTTTCTATCCGAAGCTTAATCTCGATTTTGTATCCGATAGTCCTGATGTCAGTATTTCAGGCGATGGCAGCGGTTCAGAATTTGGATATTCGGTTGAGATGACGCTTGCTGGTAAAATTGGCGATCCTGAATTTATCGTGAAAAGTAAACCCTCTGCGGTTACTGAAGAAATTCTGGAAATGATAATTTTTGGGGAAAAGCCTGCCAAAATCCAACCTGGTTCAGGTGTTGCGCCTGTTCAGAAGATAACTCTGTTTGTGCCGAAAGACCTGCTTGACAGAATCTTCAACATAAAAAACCAGAATACGGATTTCATACTCACCCGGATGGAAGTTAAGGAATTTACCAATTACAGCAAGAATGACAGAGAAATGTTCCTTCTAAGGTTCTATTTGCTAAATCCGACCGAAAGAAGCTCTGAAACCTTTGCAGTTGAGCTTGAGCGTGATAAGTACGATAATCTCAACATGGGATTTGCATTTATTATCCGTTTCAAATAAAGTACATTTTCTGCATTCAATTTGTTATAATTCAAGGGTTACACAGGCATAGCACGAAGATAACGCTGATACATATTAAAGTACATGCCTTTACGCTCTAAAAGCTCGCTATGACCGCCCTGTTCAACAATTTCACCGTTGTCAATGACCATAATCACGTCAGCATGCTTAATCGTTGAAAGTCTGTGAGCAACAATTATCGTAGTCCGATTACGCGTAAGATTTTCAAGCGCGGTTTGTATGATGTTTTCAGTCTTAGTATCCACGGAACTCGTGGCTTCATCGAGAATTAGAATCGAGGGATTAGCGACGTATGCGCGAGTGAAGCAAATCAATTGACGCTCACCCTGCGAAAGCCCTGCACCGCGTTCACTCACCTCAGATTCAAATCCCTTGGGCAGTTTTTCAATGATTTCAAAGCTTTTCAGCTCTTTTGCCGCTGCAATCACAACATCATCAGAAACTCCCGGATTTCCGAATTTCAGGTTTTGCATCACAGTTCCCGAAAAAAGAAAATTCTCCTGAAGAACAATCCCAAGCTGGTCATGCAAAGACTCCAGCGTTGCCTGTGTTATATCATACCCATCAATTGTGATTTTACCAGCCAATGGCTCATAAAACCTTGTTACAAGATTGATAATTGAGCTTTTCCCTGACCCGGTTTCACCAACAAGTGCGAGTGTTTTCCCTGCTTCAATCTCAAAATTAGCGTTTTTCAATCTCCATTGCTTTTCCTTATCAGGTTCATAGGAGAACTCTACGTTATTAAATTTTACATGCCCTTCAAGACGTGGCAAAGGTTGTGCACCCTCGATATCAACAATTTCTGGATTTGTATCTAACAGCAGAAAAATTCTCTCCGCTGCTGCTGATGCAGACAAAATCTGATTGTAAAGTTGACCGAGTCCTTCAAGAGGCCAGAAAAACATCCCAACAAGAAGCACGAATGCGCTGACCTCACCAATTGTCATCATACCTTGAAGCACTTGTGAACCACCGTACACAATCACGATTGCAGTTGCAAGTCCGTACATTAAACCAATTGAAGGGAAATACATGCTCCAGATATATGCACCTTTGATAAAATCGAACTTATGCTTATACACTTTCTTCTGAAAGTCACCATGTACACGCTTTTCCTGATTAAACGCTTTGATTATTTTGGCTCCTGCAACCGATTCTGCAAAACTGGCGACAAACTGAGAATACGACTCCCGAATACGTCTATGTGCTTTCCGACCGAGGCGTGAAAAGACCCGCGTAAAAATGATAAGAATGAAACCCAGCAGTAAAAGCAGAAACCAAAGCATCACGTTTGAAGTTATCATAACAACTGATGTTGAGATAATCATGAAAAAGCAATGTGTAAGAATCAACGGTCCCCAGACGAAAGAATGTTCAAGCGTATCAACATCATTGTCCACGCGCGCGATAATTCTGCCCTGCTTTGTTTTGTCAAAGTATCTTATTGACAGTATCTGAATATGATTAAAAAGCCCGATGCGCAGGTCATTGAGGAAATTGAAACCGAATCTGCACATCATTCTGAACTGGTTGATTCCAATTAATGTCCGCAGTGACAGCACAAAAAGGTACACAAGTGCTACAATCCATAAGCCGGGAAGTTTTCGCGGTATCAAAAACTCATCAATTGCATATTGAATAATCTTCGGACCGCTTACTAGAAGTGCAACCCAGAATACCTCAAGCACAAGCGTGATTATTAAGGGTTTGAGATGCGGTTTCATATATTTTCCAAGCCGGAATAATGTCTGTTTCGTCAGCTTTCGCTGAGCAAATTCTTCTTCTATTTCTATATCGCTCATTTTAATGCTCCATTTATTTAACTTGCTGTTTCAAGTGCAAACTGGTTCTGATAAATCTCTTTGTACAAACCCGGGCGCTCAATCAGTTCCTGGTGCGTACCGCTTTCAATGATTTTTCCATCTTCAAGCACAACAATTTTATCTGCGCACATCACACTGGAAATCCTTTGTGAGATAATAATTTTCGTGCACTTTGCGGATATGTGATTAATTGAGTTCTGAAGATTTTCTTCAGTTCCCGCATCCACACTTGCTGTTGCATCATCAAAAATCAATATCCTTGGTTTCGTCAAAAGTGCACGGGCAATTGAAACTCGCTGCTTTTGTCCGCCGCTGAGATTCACACCACGTTCGCCTATCAAAGTGTCATATCCTTTTTCGAGTTCTGAGATGAAATTATGTGCCTCAGCGAGTTTTGCTGCCTCGATGACTTCTTCGCGCAAAGCATCTGAACGCCCGAATGAAATATTCTCAGCAATAGTTTGTGAAAAAAGAAAAGTATCTTGAAAAACCAGTGCAATTTCACGCCTAAGCTCTTCAATATCCAGGTTTTTAAGCTCGCAACCACCATATAAAATCCTGCCTTGAGTTGCATCAAACAACCTTGGAAGAAGATGTACTAAAGTACTTTTCCCGCTGCCTGTTCTTCCGATGATGCCAACTGTCTCACCGCCTTTTATCTCAAGATTTATATCCGTAAGTACCGGTGTATCCTTTTCATATTCAAAACAAACATTCTCAAATACAAGATCAGAATTTTCAGTGTTGATCTGTTCGTGATTCTCAGCCATTTCCAGATATGAATTTTCGTCCAAAACGTCAAAAATTCTGTCTGCGCTTGCAATTGCATTCTGAAAAATGTCAACAATCTGACCAATCATCCAGAACTGATCCATGATATGTCCGATATATAATATAATTGCGGTCAAAGCACCAAGCTGAAGGTCTCCATTAATCACGCGCACACCGCCGAAGTAAATCACTGTTGGCATTGCAATTAGGAAAAAAGAACGTGCGGTTGAAACGCGAAGTGCAAGATATTCAATTCCCATTAAGAGTTTCTTCAAGAATCGACCGATGCGCTTGTTAAAGAGTATTTCCTGATTACCACCTTGAGCAAACGCTTTTACGACACGGACTCCAGCAACATTTTCCTGCACAGTCATTGTTACCATGTCATAAGAATCATCAACGGATTTCCAGTATTTACGCAGTTTAACCGCGAATTTAAATACAAGTGCCAATGTTACAACCTGAAATCCAAGTACGATGAGACCAAGCATTGTATCCGTTATAAAAATTAAAATCACACAACCCGAAGTGATTAGAAACATGTTTACTGCGCGAATTACAAAATCACCGAAGAAACCGCCAACTCGCTCAGCATCACGTGTTTCACGTGTTATAAGCGCACCTGTGTTTGCTTTTCCGTGATAACTGAAGCTGAGTTTAAGGATAATCCAGTGGAATTTCTCACGCAGACTTGCCAGAATTGACATGCGTAGTTTTGCAGAGAAAAGCCCTGCGAAAAACATTGCAATATTTCCAAAAAGTGAAGATAAAAATATTAATCCTGCCCAAATTATAAAAATCATAAAATCATATTGCTGATTTCGTGCTGATTCCATGAAATCATTAACTGCTTCACCAACAATCAAAGGAATCAAAAGCTTGCTGGTAATGAATAAAAGTGAAAACACAAAAACCGCAACGGTCAACCCGTTGTGTTCAAAGCTTATTTTCAATAACCGTTTGAAAATTGTCCTTGTTGGAAGTTTCTTTTTCTTCTCTTTCATTTCAAACATTCCTCTATGTAATCTAATTAATTTTTAATGAAAAAAAGCGAGTACCCGAAATTCGAGACCCGCTATTTAAGTCTATGATGAACTTCGGTAACGCATACATAATCCACAAAAATTACGTGCAGACTTTCTGCTTTTTGTTTACAACACTGTCAATAGGTCAGATAACTCTTGAAACCTATTGTCAGCATAGTGAGTAAAAGCAGGTTTACCTGTGCAGACTTTCTGCTTTTTGTTTACAACACTGTCAATAGGTCAGATAACTCTTG
>CAYZQB010000100.1:0-4166 GCA_964480395.1 uncultured Planctomycetia bacterium | reverse complement strand
AAACCTATTGTCAGCATAGTGAGTAAAAGCAGGTTTACCTGTGCAGACTGCAAGATTTGCTTGCTCACTGATGCAATTTTGATGGAATTATCTCATGCAACAAAAATCATTTTACACCCGAAGTTCTTTTTGTTAATAAGCTGAAAAACTGACAATCTTTTATACAACAAAGTAATTATGCGGTTCAAAATAAAAATAGAAAAAAATAAAAAATTACATGAAAAATCACTAGATTGAAGTTTTTAAGTATTGGTTATTCTTTTGAATTATCATTTATGCTGAGGAGAATTACTCCTTTTTTATCTTGAGATGCTGAAATTTCCTGCAGGCGAACCATTTCGAGAAGTGCCAGAAACAATCCGATTCGAGTAATTTTGTCGCTGATTTCAATTATACATTTTATAAAATCCACATTCTGACCGCCTTCACGGACTATTATCTTGTGGAGTTTTTCCATCAATGAATCTAATGGAATATCATCGATGACAATCGTTTCATACTCCAAGCTTACCTGCTCGATTATCTCGGTAAAACTCTGATACAGATCCCAGACGTCAATTTCCTCAAGATTTAGCTGACGTTGAGAATCGTTATCAAGCAAGCCATCAGGACGCTTATATCTGTTCAGCTCCTCAAGCATTTTATCGCTAAGATTTATGCCGAGGTCGCGATATTTCTTATATTCAAGCAGTTTTTGTATCAGTTCAAGTCTTGGATCATCGTCATCTTCGTCTTTGTCGCTTCTGGGAAGCACTAGTGTGGATTTGATTTCCAGGAGTTTTGTCGCCAGAAGCATGAATTCACTTGCGTTTTCAAGGTCGATGCTTTCGAATTTTTCGATGTATTTCATATACTGCGAAGCGATTTCCGCTACAGAAATGTCGTAAATTTCAAGCTCCGAACGCTGAATTAATGTCAATAAAAGGTCGAGAGGACCTGAAAACACTGAAAGTGATACCCGATAATCGTCAATCTCGCCAAAATCCTGTTCAGACTGCATAATCGCTCCGAAATTTCGCACTCAAACTCGTAAACTAACACTTTTTATTTAACAGCATTAATAACTGTATTTGTAAATGATACTTTTTAAATATCGGCATAATTACTAAATTAGAAAACGAAAAAAATTTATATCGGCACATGAGAAAAATATTACAATTTCGAGTTTGAATGTTGAATAGAATTTGAGGATAAAATGAGATTTTTACTTGCTTTGAAAGTTCTGTTTAGCCGGAAATATGCATTGAAACTTGATGATAATGTTCCTAAACGTAGAGATAACACCGTGCAGGTGCTTAAAGTTTTGCAGCGTGATGGCAGGTTGATAGATTTTCTTATGGAAGATATTTCGGGATTCAGCGACGAGCAGGTTGGAGCAGCGGTTCGCGACGTTCATAAGGGCTGCAGAAATGCAATAAACGAATATTTTGAAATTGTGCCTGTTTTTGAAGGTGCCGAAAACACGAAGATTTCCGTTGAATCTGATTTTGATAGAAACGCGATAAAAATTGTTGGAAAATCTGCTGAAAAACAAACAATATTAGGTATTTTACGGCATCATGGCTGGAAGCTCAACAAAAACAAACTTCCTGAAGTATTCGCAAGCAAAGATTCTGATATAATTATGCAGGCAGAGATTGAGGTCGAGTAATTTGCAAAATTAGGGGATAAAATGAAAAACGCAAAATACATCGTCGGGATTGACTTTGGAACAACTAATTCAGCGGTGGCATATACCGAGATATTAGATAGCACAGATAACGCAGAGAATCGGGATGTGAAAGTATTTGAAATATCACAGCTTGTTAATGACGCTGAGCTGAAACCCTTGAAAACACTGCCATCATTTTGTTATATTCCCGAAAAAAATGAGTTTGAGCGAGAAAACATCGCGCTTCCGTGGGATAAGAAAATGAATCATATTGTTGGCACTTTTGCTCGAAAAATCGGTGAAAATACACCATATAAACTCATTTCATCAGCAAAATCTTGGCTCTGCCATGAAGGAATAGACCGTAAATCACGCATTCTGCCATGGGGTAACGAAGATAAATCACAAAGAATATCGACTGTTGAAGCAATTACGAATTATTTACAGCATATTCGAGAAGCATGGAATTACACAATGGCGGTGAAGGATAAAAGCAAACGACTAGAGAATCAGGACATTTACCTGACCGTGCCAGCGTCGTTTGATGCAGTTGCACGTGAGCTGACCGTTCTGGCAGCGAAAAAAGCTGGGCTAAAGGACATCACACTCCTTGAAGAACCAATGTCGGCGTTCTACGCCTGGTTGAAGAATAATGAGGAATCATGGCGCGAGAAGGTTCAGCTTGGGGACACAATCCTTGTTTGCGATGTCGGGGGAGGTACAACAGACTTTTCGCTTATTACCGTGAATGAAAATGCTGGCAACCTTGAACTCGAGCGAATTGCCGTCGGAAATCATATTTTACTTGGTGGCGACAACATGGACCTGGCGTTGGCGCAGTATGCAAAGGAAAAGCTGCGTTCCGAAGGGCATCGACTCGACCTACGGCAAACACTGGAACTCTGGCATAAATGTCGCGAAGCCAAGGAAACTCTGCTTTCTGGAGATAAAGATAGGGAAGTTACTGTAAGCGTAACAGGTAGTGGTACATCTCTTGTCGGCGGTCTTGTGCAGGTTTCTCTGAACATTGATGAGATTTCGAACATAATTTTAGGTGGATTTCTGGCAGATTGCGATGCGAAAGCGGAAGTGAATCTCGCGCGCAAAGGCGGATTGCAGGAATTGGGTCTGCAATATGCAGCGGAGCCCAACATCCTCAAGCATATCATCAGTTTTCTTCGCAATAACAAGGAAAATGACGAGAATTTCAAGCATCCAACTGCGATTTTGTTTAATGGTGGTGTTTTCAAGACTGAAAAACTGCGTGAAAAAATTGCGAGTGCGCTTAACTCCTGGCTTGTCAGCGACAACGGAAAAGCGATTCGAGTTCTGGCAAATGATGATTACGACCTGGCAGTCGCAATCGGCGCATCATATTTCGGGCAGGTAAAAGCAGGAACAGGTGTTCGAATCCGCGGTGGTCTGGCACGTAGTTATTACATCGGTATTGAGACTGCGATGCCTGCAGTGCCTGGAATGACACCACCTGTAAAATGTTTGTGCGTTGCCCCTTTCGGGCTTGAGGAAGGTTCGGACATTAAACTTCCTGCAAAAGAATTCGGGCTTGTTGTGGGGGAAACTGCGGAATTCAGGTTCTTCAGCGCGACAAATCGACAGGATGACATTGTTGGAGATATGATTGATGACTGGGAATTCGAAGGCATCGAGGAACTAGCACCAATCGAACTCAAGCTTGACATAGACGACGATGCTGGCTCGCAAATCCCCGTTACTCTCAAGGCAAAATCCACCGACATCGGCACTCTTGAACTCTGGTTCGTCAGCCGCGACAAAAAACGCGAGTGGAAACTCGAATTCAACGTCCGAGGTAGGTAAATTTTTTTTATTCACAGAATTTGTATTAGGATTCATAGGTTGTTTGACCTATTGCCGATGCTTACTTTCGCTGTGGCAAAGATTTGACAGGCAAGATGTATGTCGTCATGCCAGCAAGAGGGTGTGTAGCTGCAAAATAGCGCAACACAAGCAGTTGTATGATTGCAGTTCGTCCATATTTTGTTGCTAAATCGATTTCATAGCAGATGAACCCAAATGTATAGCGGATTACTTTGCTTAACGCCTGCAAAACGCTAACTATCGCTAAATCGATGCCTATGTATAAACTTAAACATTGTAAATGACAGAAGGGATTGCGTTGCCGATTACGATAATTCCGGAACACCAGAACTGCAGAGATATTATATAACTCCGTTCATGGATGAGAATATGCTGATGAATGTCGCATCCGGCGGAAACCCAACAACCGATTATTATTATGCTCAGGATGGTTTAGGCACAGTTCGGCAGATTTATGATTCAAGCAGCTCAGTTGTAAACAGTTATGATTTCGAGGGCTTTGGGACGGGTTTCAGCACAACCGAGGGTATTTACAACCGCTATCGCTACACCGGCAGAGAATACGACAAGGAAACTGAAACCGACCCAACCGCAAACGGTGGTGCAGGCACAAACGACGGCTTGTACTATTATCGCGCCCGAACCTATGATTCGACCA
>CAYZQB010000099.1:6768-11330 GCA_964480395.1 uncultured Planctomycetia bacterium | reverse complement strand
AGACCGATGTAGAGTCGGTGAAGAACCAGATGAAATTGACCTCACCCTTCCAGTTATCATCATCATCCTGATCATCAGTTCTATCGCGATAAAGTTTCAGATACTGTGCTTTTACAAACGGATACTTATCCTCAACATTCATGATGAACTGAATAATCTTTGCGCGCGGAATCGGTTCAGTAAACTTAACCTTAGCTACTTCGTAGTATATGTTGGCTTGCTTCTTCGAGCTGCTGGTTTTCCTTGCCTTATACGTTTTCTTATATTCTTTGTTAACCTCAATGCCAATAATTATACCAAGGTCCCGCAGAATCAGGTTCAATGGTTTTGGCATTTCATTTCTTTCAGCACGGTCATCCTTGAGTTTGCCTTCTTCTTTTCGCTGGTAATATTCACGAATTATATCCGAAATTGCCTTTGCAACTCCTATGTATTCTGCTGAGCTTAGAGGTGTTTGAACTGTCTGATCTTCGATAATGCTGTTAGTAAGTTTCAATTCAGCTTTCCATGCAATATCAACGAGTTTTTTCTCAAGATTTTTGTTTTGAAAGCTCATTATGCCGGCGAGAACAGCGAAAGTTAGTGCAATCAGGAATACGATTACAATGAACAATTTTGATTTTAGATTAGATTTTTCTTCTATTTCACCTGGTTTATGTTTAATTTTAGCCATTTTTTCTCCGGTTTTCTGTTCAATGCATGAAAAATTTTTATTTAATTCTTCTTTTCCACCATCGATAAAGGCGGTAAAATATCACCTTCTATCTTAAACGTCGGACGGGTGTCATAAATTTTATCCCGCTTGATTGTCTCGGTATCGGTGATTTCAGAGACACGTTCGGTAACCTTGCTGAATAATTCTTTTTCTTGATTAAGTTGATTTCTAAGGTTTACAACTGCAATATTATCTTTGCATCTACCCTCGACAACGAAGCGTTCACGCTTTATGTTGCAGTCGATAACGATGCTTCTCATTGAGAATTCTATCTTAAACATTTGGCTGTATTTCGGATCAGGTTCTTTGGGGTCTTCTCGAGAAGGTGTAATCTGGTCGTGTACGTTTTTTGCGTTAGGATTCTCTCTTCCGACATTATCAAATTTTTTGAAAATCTCGTTCCAAACGTAGAGAACCGAGTGAACTTCAGGAAGACCGCGATTCGAGCCGAAATTGGATACAGTGTTGAAATCCTTCTTCATGATGAAATATGCGTTTTCAATCGCAACAATTTTATTCTCGTCAGACGGGAATTTTTTCAGCTGTTTATTGCTAATCTTGTACGTACTCTCAAATATCTGCTTTATGTCATCGTGCAAAGCATCCGTAAGTTTGTTAAGATCCTGCCTGTTCTGATAGAAATATAAAAATATCGCGAAAAATAAAACCATCAGCAGAACGACTGCAACGCTTAACGGTGCTTTCAGGACTTCAAATGCATCCTTGAGAGCGAATTCACCTTTTCTGAAATCTATGTTCAGCTTATTAAGATTGAATCCTTTTAGCGCGGAACCCATTGTAACAGCCAGACATTGCGATGCCAGCGTCGTGTTTTCCTTCGCATTATCTTTGGTTTTGTACATCGAATTTTTGCATTCGATAATTTCATCATCTGGAAAATATTTCTTCAAAGATTCAATCACTTCTTCCAGAACAAGTCCTGCTCCGGCAATTCTAATCTTTTTGATATTCAGAGACGGCAGCGAAACGAAGGTTCTTTTTATTTCGAGATTTAGTTTTTCCACCAATTTGGAAGGGTCGAATATTTTTGACAATTCTTTAACCGTTTTTGTTTCGCCGGAATTTATTATAACAACAGCATCATCTGAATCGTGTTTTGTAGGTTTTGCATCAACTTTTTTCAACTCAGTTTTGGATTGGTCTTTCGATTGCATAAA
This sequence comes from uncultured Planctomycetia bacterium, assembly GCA_964480395.1. Lineage (GTDB taxonomy): Bacteria > Planctomycetota > UBA8742 > SKZP01 > CAYZQB01 > CAYZQB01. Next base: position 9,437 of record CAYZQB010000099.1, on the reverse strand, counting down.
TTTTGTAGGCAGCGGGAAACCTGTTTTTAATTCACGAATATATTTTAGCGTTTCCTTTTGAATTACAGCAATTGTAGTGTCCTCACCACCGATGTTTATCCAAAGTTCCGGCTCATCTTCCATCGCTTCTGGACGGTTGACGAAATAATTCGAGATGGAGGAAGTAGGTGTATCAACGCCCATCGGCTCAATCTGATATTTTTTCAATGCTCTCAGTGTTTCAGCAAGGGCTTCACGTCTTATGCCATAAACAACCAACTCGCTGCGATTCTTAATTTCGCCGATTTTCATGTGCTGAATCTCGATCTCCTCAATCGTCGCACTGTGAATATGACTTTCCGCTTCGAACCGCACAGTTTTCTTAATCTGGTCATCCGATAGGAACGGAACAGTAAACTGCCTCAGCATGCAGAATTCCGAGCTGACAACAAGGTAAAGACTCAACCTTGGAAAATGATGTTTCTTGAGAAAATTATCGAGAAGTTTAGCACGATAACTGTAAGGATCAGTCTCCTCACCTTCCTTCTGTTTCGGAATAATCTCGCATGCATAATCGCTGATGACAAGGTTTTTCGAACTGCCTTCGAGTTTCACCGCTGCAAGGTAGTTTTTATCTAAAATCACACCCACATGTGTAGCCATTTATCCTCCAGAGCTTAAAATCTGAATATTTAACGCTTTGAGCAAAATTCAGTTTGGTAAATTTTAAAATTGCCTAAGCTTTCAACAAGTGTAAAATCAGATATGTTAAATAAGGAGTTGAGATGGAATGTTGGATTTGTAAACGCCCTGCACATGCAATTTGTATATTTTGTGGGAAAGCGGTTTGTCAGGAACATGCTCAGCTCAAGCCGTCTGTGAAGTCAGTTTTCAAGGATAATAACGGCGATTTACAGGCGATTGTTGTTGATGGTGGTGTTTGGTGCGGCAAATGTAAGCCGGTTGAGTATCCGGTGAATATATCTAATTTCGATCCTGCGAAATACAGCAAATCTGAAAAGACTCAAGATGAAGCGTCCGAAAACAATGCTGAACCGGGCTAATACAATCTTTTAAGAATTTTTTACCACGAAATACACGAAAAACACAAAAATTGTCATTCTGAAGGAGTGAAACGACTGAAGAATCCAGGATAGTCCCACACAAGATAAAGATTAATTGCATTTCATCATTTCCAACTGAATAAATTATTGAAAAAAGCAAGTTAATTGAACATAATTCATTTTCAGTGAAATCCAAATCTTATATTTCGCTAGCCTGGATTCTTCGCTTCGCTCAGAATGACAAGAAGTGTAAACAAAAAACGCTTAAGCAATCATGGAAACCGGTGTTTTCGATAACAGAATACTCGTAGTTTTTTTTCTGCATCAAATTTATTTCAGGAAATTCAGCTCGAACGTAATTATTCCAAGTTCGTTCAATCCGCTAAAGATTATCAGCCATCCAATATACGTGATTAAAATTCCGCTTATTACTGGCGCAAGCTTCGCAAGTTTATCGAATTTGCCTGACTTTCCAAAATATTTCTTCGTTACGACCATCATTACACCAATTATACCTAGTACGAATGCTAGACCCATGCTGAATGCGATAATAAGCATCAAGCCATACACCGTTTTGTTGTTTGCAACTGCAATGAGAAGGACGACTATCGCAGCGGGGCAAGGTACCATACCACCGGTAATCCCAAGCCAAAGAAGCTCCTTCAAAGAAACTCCACTCTTTCTCTTTTTACTCGGTTTTACATCATCTGAAGATTCATTTTCAAGCAATTTGAGAACATTTTCATTATTTTCATTCTCATGATGATGTTCATGAGAATTTTCTGGATTGTCAATAATTTCAATATCCAAATCATCAATATCAACAATTTCGGGTTCAGATTCTTCATCAGGAATGAATTTATTTTGAATCATAACAATATTATTGCAAATTTTCGGCACATCAACTGAATCAAGCTTTTGGTTGTTAGCTTGTTCGGGTGAATATTCGTGTACATTATCCTGTTTATGTGAATGCTCGACAACCTCGTGTAAATGCTCGTGAATATGCGTATCCCCTTGCCTATCCTCATGTATATGTTCATGCGAATGTTCCTCTTGAGAATGCTCATTTTCGTGAGTGTGTTCATGTGTATGGTCGTGAGTGTGTGAATGGTCGTGTGAATGTGTATGTCCGTGTCCGTGCGAGTGCGAATGCGAACCCCAGTGTTCCGAACGCGTTATCACAATCCAAAATCCGATTAAAATTATGAATACACCCGATGCAATGGACAAAAATGGGACAAAATCACTCGGTGTCAGATTTGCAGTTACAAGCAAAATCACTACTCCGATTATAAATACACTTCCCGTATGCGTTGTTGTAACAGTAATCGCCAATAAAATAGCATCTTTGAAAGTTCCTTTGGATGTTATCAGATATGAGCCGACAAGTGCCTTGCCGTGTCCGGGCGTAAGCGCATGATACATACCAAGCAAAAATGCCATGAGAAGCCCGATAATTCCTTCTATTGACAATGGCTCAAGTGCCAAGAGCTGGATAAATCGTTCATCACGTTTGTTCCTACTCGTTCTATCATCTTTCGATGTATTAATATTTTGTTCATCATCAGTACCCGAAAATTCCGCAGTGGGAGTTTTAATATCCGACTTATTTTCCGCAGTCTG
>CAYZQB010000099.1:0-6668 GCA_964480395.1 uncultured Planctomycetia bacterium | reverse complement strand
TTCTCATCACCGTTTATCTGCCCGTTTTTATCGGCATCGTAAATGTAAAGCATGTTGGTGGCGCACTCATAGCCGAAGTCAATAATGAAATTCACATCAAGTTTCTTTGCAGCATCGGAGAATTTGTACGTAATTATGTGGTCAACCTGGTTTGCAGTATGTGCATAAACAGACTGAGCAAAGAGTATCAATAATAATATTGGTACAAAACGCAGATATGAATTTAATCTCATTGATGCACCAAGTTTATTAATTATCAAGCTCGTTTTCCATTTCCTTCAGGTCTTTCAACAGGTTTTTGTCTTTTTCTTCGCTAATCTCCTCAAGCAGACTGTCAACGTCATTATCGGTAACATTATCAAGGTTAGCAGCATCGGAAATCACGGTATTTTGCGACATATCAAGGAAAATATCCATCATCTCCGACATTGTTTCCGCCTGTGACATTGCACGCTCAAAATTCTTCTGCACTTTTGAAATGTCAGTATCCTGATACGATTGTGAAATTGCATCCGAAATCGCCAAAATGCTTTTGGAAAATTGCGAAAAAGCTTCCATCTGATTCTTCAGCTGAACCGCGGATTCAAGAAGCAAAAACTGGCTTTCAAGCGATTTACGTAGCGACAATGTTTTGCGCAAGTTTGCTTTGATGAAATCCATGTTTGCTTTGTTGTTGAGCTTTTTTGCTCGTTTATATTTGTCTATCCATTCTTTCTCGTTCTTCTCAAGCGACGTAATTTCACGTCTGAATTTCGTAAAACCCTTTTTTATTTCAAGGTTTTTCTCGAATTCACGGTCTTTTTTTGATTTGAAAAGTCCCATTTTATCTCCGTTATTTTTACATAAATATACATTCTGCAAACGATTTCGCTCTAAATAATATCATACAATTAATCATACTTGCGGAAATTATTTTTGGAATATCGGCAGATACTCGTGGTGAATTTGAAGAATGAGTGCAGCCATGGCGGTTGCATAATTTATACCTACTTGATCGCTCCATGAGCCGTTGCTGCGTTGAAGCGACAGAAAATCCTTGCGAACCCGTGTTATCCATTTATCCCAAAGCGATTTATTCTTAATGCTGAACTGATAAATCGCCTGGGCAGCGTAATAATGTCCGTAAAAATAGTCAAAACGTGGAACATTTCCGAAAAATCTTCTATACGTCGGTGAATTGTAAGAGTAATTATTATAGCCCGATCGTTCATCGTGGTTGTACAAGCCCTGCTCAAGATAATTTATTGATTTTTCAAGTGAAATCAGATCACCTTTCCGGTAAAAAGATTGATATTGACCCGCTTGCTGCATTGCGCAAATCCCAGCAGCGGTCAAAGTCCAGCTTGCTCGTGACCCACCATAATATCCATTTTCATTTTCGTTGTACTGATAATAAAAACTGCCATCATGCGTTTCATATGAACGAGCAATGAACTCCTTAACTCGCTCGATCGTTTTTTTCGGTATTTTCAAGCCGACATTTCGTGCTGCCCGAAGTGCCTGAAGCTGACAAACCGCTATCGATGTATCTGCATCGGTTGCATTGGGCTGATAACGCCACGCACCAAGCTCGTTTTGCGATTTCACAATGAGTTTTACTGCAAGAACGAGTTTTTCGTGTATGAGTTTCTCGACCTGAGCGGAGAAATTCGCCATCCCCAGAATTTCAGCCAAAAAAAGCGTAGAAAATGCATGCGAGTACATGCGAGTACCGTCATAACTTGCATAACCGGGATTTTTCGGGTCGAGGTCACCGTCTTTTATCGTGCTGAGAACAAAATTCAGCCCTTTGCGCACAACATCACCATATTGTCCTCGCCCTGGAAAATGCCCATTCGCCATGAATGCAAGACATGCAATCGACGTTACACCCGGATGCTTGCCCTTGGTTTTTGTAACCTGGTACGAATCATTGAGCTTGTAACCCACGTCGCAAAGCCAGTATCCGTTTTGGCTCTGGCTGTCTTTGAGAAATCTAAGTGCTTTCTGTACTGCATCTGAGACTTTCGCACTTAATTCAGCCTCATCATCAACAATTTCAACAATATCATCCGTTGAATTATCAGAATTCTTTTGCACAACATCTATTTGATTGCTATTGCCGCTATTTTGCGAAATATCATTCATTCCGAAAAGCCAGAATGTCGTTAGGGTGATAATTATCAATATTGCAAATCCGTGCTTCATTGTTTCCTCAAACTTAACTGAATTCTTCTTTTCTCAATACTTATACGATGAAAACAAAGTTTTGTATCCCTATTTTACAAAAAAAGAGTTCCCTTTTGAAGCTTCGTTTAATGCGTTGATTAAAGCGTCGATATTCTCAACTTTGTACTGTTTTGCATTCTCGATGATTGTGCCCCAGATTGGCTCACCACAAGCGATTGCTGGGATTCCGAAATCTTGAAAAACTTTCAGCATCTGTGGAAAACGTAATAAAACATTCTCAATTGTGTCATTTTCTTGAATCATTCTAAATCCTCCAATTAATTAACGAACAATTGTATTTGTTTATTTCACGCTCATTAGAATCAGATACAAAGTTTGATTCAGAATATTAATAATGTACTCTATTTCAAAAATACTTCTCGATATTACCGGAGGATTTATGCGTAACATTAAGTTTGCAGCAATGATATTGCTACTGTGTCTTACAACCTTTCTTGTTGCAGATACGGATATAAAATTAAGCTCTGAAAATATTCTTGATGGCGATTCACCGATTGTTCGTCTGCGGTATCCAGCAATTTCTCCTGACGGCACAATGTTGGCATTCTCATCGCAAGGAGATATTTGGGTCGCAAACGTTGATGGCTCGGATGCTAGAAGGATTTCAGCACATCCTGCACGGGAAATCAAACCAATCTGGATGCCGAACTCAAAAGAGCTTCTTTATATCGGCAATTATGCTGATAATTATGATGTTTACCGGATTTCAATTGACGGCGGCATACCCAAACGCTTGACATCGTATCCAACCAGTGATTATGCTACCGAAGTTACGTCCGATGGAAAATATGTTTTTTATTACGGCACTCGCGAAAGTCGTACCGACATTTTCATCACATCTACTGAGAAAATGACAACACCCGTTCGGCTTATGCATACGTACTGGGAATACGAGACTAATCCGACAGTTTCCGGTGATATGAAGCATGTAGCATTCACTGTGAATGGGTATTCGAACGGTTATCATCGACCCGCTTATTCGGGTTATGACGATTCTGAGATTTGGATGGCAGATTTTGATGCTGGCGAACTCAGCAATTATCGCAAACTCACGGATAATCTGTTTGCGGATTCTGACCCAAAATTTGTCTGGCATCCGCAGAAACAGCGTTTTGTGCTGTTATATTCTTCGTACCCGACAAAAAATCAGAAAATTCTCGGTAATAATGGGATTTTTATGATTGACCCACTAAATAATGCAACCGACGCACTAACACCAAAGCTTATTATCCCATCGCCGATTACCCGATTCCCACTGCGCTCAACGAACGTTGTTGTCCTTGAAAATATGTGGCATATCACTATCGAGAACGGCATCGGTGGAATCAATTATTATATTATAAATCCTGAAACCGAGTCAATTGTTTCCGAAAAGACGCTGAAAATCGACATTAAACCCATGCAGATAAAGTTTTTAGAGGAACGAGTGATTAAATCGGACTCGATTACCGAGTTCAGCATCGCGCCTGATAATCGAAAAGTCGCAATAATCCATAACGGCGACGTTTTCGTGGGTTCGTACCTTTCAGGTGGTTATACCGAAAGATTTACATTCACTCCCAATCGGGAGTTCCATCCATGCTGGAGCAAAGACAGCCAAACACTCTATTTTGTTACGCTGATGAACGGGAATGCAGATATTTACAGCACAGATATCAAAACAGGTGTGTTAAAGCCGTTAATCGCTACCGAACATCAGGAAATGATGCCCACACTTACCCCTGACGGCAAAAGCATGCTTTACGTTCGCAATGACAATGACTTGCGCAAACGCGATTTGGGAACTGGTGTTGAGGTTTCTATCTTCAGCGGTGGTATATTCGAAAGGCAGGGACTCTCAGATGAGCCGAATTACCGAATTTCACCAACCGGCAAATTCGTTCTGTTTACACCTAAGATGGCAAACGATCTTAACGCGAATATCTGGGTTGCATCACTTGACGGCAAGATAAAACCAAAACAACTTACGTTTTTCAAATCCAATGCATACAATCCGTGCTGGTCTCCTGATGAAATGAACATCATTTTCACTGCATATCTTGACCATGACTGGGATTTGTACACATTGAATTTTGACGAGAAACCTCTGCCCGGCTTTGGCGAGGACGGACTTGATTCATTACTCGGTAGAAGCTTGAAATCACAGACAATCGACGAAGATAAGAAGAAAAAACAAGCACAGACACAACCAAAGATTACGCAAACACAGCAAAATCAGACTCAACCGAAGAAACCCGATGTATCGAAGACACCAGCAAATGTTGCTCCTATAAAACCTGTTGACACATCAATTCTCAGCGATGCTGATGCGAAAAAATGGCGAGAAGAATTCGACAAAGCTTGGGAGAAAATGACTCAGGTTTCAACAGCATCAACGGATGAATGGAACCCGATTATTGTGCAAACGGGCATAATAAAAAAAGTTATATACAAACTTGATAATCAGTTTTGGAGCTGTAATATCAACGGTTCGGGACATATTAAATTGCCGGTGATTCCTGGCAGTAAGGATTCACCAATATTGAGTCCTGATGGTCAATTCATATGTTATCGAAATAGTGGTAGAATCAACAAATTCGACCATAAAACTAATCGAAATTCTGCAATTTCAATGCGTTTCGATTATATTATTGACCCGGTTAAGCAAAGACTTGGTGTTTTCGACGAAGCTGTTTGGGTGTTCGAGAATTATTATTATTCAGCTGAGAAAATTCGCGAGTGGATGCCTGCAGCAAAATTATATCGCAGAATGATTGACGGCAACTCGGACGATAACGAGATAAGCACGATTTATTTCGAGCTTCTTGGTGCGCTCAACTCCTCGCACACCGGTTATTACGGTAAAAGTTATAGTCTATCTGTTGATACTTCAGGCGAGTTCGGCATTTTCTTTAACCAGCGTGTTTTGTTCGAGCAAGGCAAATTTTTGATAGAAGACATAATCGATGATACAGAAACACTGAAAGTCGGCATTAAGCCCGGTATGTATCTTCTGGCGGTTGACGGTGTGGAGCTCACGCGCGATGTGTGTCTTGATACATTGTTAAATTGGAAGATGGGCAAACGGGTGATGCTTACACTTTCGGAAAAGCTGAATCCTGCAGAACACGAAAAATTCACAGTCAAACTCAGAGGTCAGAGCCGCATGTCGATGTGGTCAAAACAAAATGAAAACTGGCTGCAACGCTGCAAGGAAAGCACACTAAAGCTCTCGAATAACGAGTTCGGCTACATTCATATTGCGGGTATGAATGTTGCTGGTGTTTTGAAAATTAAGCGAGAACTCAACAGTTTCACAAACAAAAAGGGTTTTGTGCTTGATATGCGCGGCAACAGTGGCGGATACACAGCACGAGATATTCTTGAGATTCTCTATAAAAAACCGTTTATCATGCGCAGCGTACGGACTTTCGGACGTGTTAGTGAGAACATGTATCGTGGATATGCATATTCGAAGCCGGTTGTACTGATAACAAACGAAAATTCTGTCAGCAATGCTGAGATATTTTCTGAAGGATTCCAGCAGCTTGGAATTGGACCTGTTGTTGGAATGCCGACAACTGGTGGAGTTATTGGCACCAGCAGCTACAGGCTTTCGGACGGAACAAGTATCCGACTTCCAGGTTATGGATGCTACACTGTTGACGGAGTTGACCTCGAAGGCAATCCGCGCATGCCCGACGTTCTGGTTGATAGAGAATATTATACATCGACAGATTCGGACACTCAGCTTGTAAGCGCGGTTCGGGAATTGCGCAAACAGGTTTTGTATTATGGGATTCACAAGATACGCCCCTACAATGTTGCGCTGAGAAGTGTAATCGAGCCTGAACTCGAGAAACTCTACGCAGAATGGCTTGCTACCAAAAAAGAAGCGACCAAAACAAAGTAATTTCGGTTATCCAGAAGAATTTAGTACAGAGACACAGAGAAAATACTGTTCTCCTCGTTCCTAAAGAGGACTTTGGGAACGAGGAATTATATTGTCATTGCAGAGCGTTGCCTGAGGTTCTCGAAGGCAACTATTTGTTTCAATCAAATATTGTGGTTTCGAGTACCTCAACCCGCTCAGATACCGTGGTAGTTTCGACTCCGCTCAACCACCAGTGGGATAGGCTCCTTGCCTGTCATTGATGACAATGTTGCTATACACAGGCAGGGATGCCTGTGCCACCATTTACAATGTTTTCTATCCACGTTTTCAGCTCTGCTAGCCTGGATTCTTCGTTGCACTCACTATATTCATTCCACTCAGAATGACAACATGGATGCCTTGTACATGCTTCGCTCAGAATGACATACACAATATTACGTGAATACTCCCTCAGAATGACACGGGGTGTTCTATACCAAGAATCTACTTGGTTTGCTTAGTGTCTAAAAGTGCCAATTTTTTTGCGACGATTTCTTTTTCTGATAATTTATAATCATAGCCGTAC
>CAYZQB010000098.1:0-11408 GCA_964480395.1 uncultured Planctomycetia bacterium | reverse complement strand
TAATCGATGATGCGCATCGCTTTGGATTGTCCCAGCTTCACCAGATTCGTGGGCGCGTGGGTAGAGGTGGCAAAGATTCGTACTGTTTTCTCGTTGCTGAACCCCAAACAGACGAGGCAAAACAACGGCTTCGGACAATCCTGAAAACAAATGACGGTTTCGAAATTGCTGAACAAGACCTTGAAATTCGAGGTTCAGGTGAGACATATGGGCTTCGGCAAAGCGGTGTGCCATATTTCAAGTTTGCGAACCCGCTTGAGAACTTTGACCTTCTGGTTCAAGCACGAAACGATGCACAACAGGCATTTCAGAATCAAGAGTTGGATTTATCCCTGCTTCGCGAAATAATCCGACTGCACTTCGGCACGTCTTTCATAATCACAACAATGGCGTAGATTTCTGAAACTAATTTTGTTCGCGCATGAAATCAAGCATTTTCAGGAAATCAGGCGGATATGGCGCAGTTATTTCAAGCGTTTCAAGCGTTTTCGGATGTGTAAATCTTATTTTATATGCATGAAGTGCATGACGCTCGATTGGAATGCTGATGTTTTTTGCAAAATTAGACGAATATAGCTTATCGCCTGCAACCGGGTAACCTCTATAACTCAAATGAACACGAATCTGATGCGTTCTACCTGTCTTCGGAAAAGCAGCAATAAACGAAAAACTATCGTTACGCTCGAGAGTCTTAAAAAACGTCTTCGCAGATTTCCCATTCTCGTTTATAGCCATCATAATAGTGTTTTTTATGTGTCTGCCGATAGGCAGGTCAACAATATCCTCATCATACGGGTAATTTCCGATTACAATTGCATGATATTCCTTCTGGGTAGTACGATTTTGAAACTGCTCAGCAATCTTGTAATGCGCCCACTCATCCTTGGCAACAATGATTGCACCTGAAGTTTCGCGGTCAAGACGATGTACAATACCCAGTTTAAGCGGATTTTTATCAAAGCTTGATAATCTTTCAGCATACGCAACAACTGCATTCGCCAACGTATCCTGATGCTGATTATTCGCTGGATGCGTCGTCAATCCCGCAGGCTTGTTGATAACGAGCAGCAATTCATCTTCATATAGGATTTCAAGCGGATAAACGAAAGGTTTTAGCGTGGTCGGTATGAGTTTTGGCAGCTGAAGAGTAATGATTTCATTTCCTCTAATCCGATAACCTGCTTTATTCTTCCCTTTTTCAACGCTGATGTTGCCGTCTTTGATGAGTTTTGCAATAAACGTACGCGAATATCGTGGAAGCTTTTCCGTCAAATACACGTCAAGCCGAATGCCTGCATTTTCAGACGTTGGCGAAAGTACAATTGACTCAAGCATATCGAAATCAGGTGCAAGATTTTCTTCAGTCATATGGATTTATTCATGCATAAAAGTTAAATTTTTATACCATAATACATTGATTATATGAATAAGGAGCGAGATTATGCATAATGATATTTTTAAGATGATAACGCAGGCGGTTGATAACAAAGTTGACTTAATTGACGAAATGCGGACGTTTTTATGGGAGAATCCCGAAACACTTTTCAAGGAATATAAAAGTTCCGATTACATTGCGAAAGTTCTTGAAAATACTGGTTTTCATGTGGAAAAACCTGTGCACGGACTCGAAACCGCATTTACAGCGAAATTTTTATCGGGAAATGCTGATAAGATAAAAATTGGATTCCTGATTGAATATGATGCCTTGCCGGGAATGTTTCAGCACGCTGTTACACATAAAAGCCCTGAAAAAACGGATGATGCTGGTCATGGATGTCAGCATGCATTGCTGGGAACGGGCGCAGCAGTCGCTGCAATCGCTCTCAAGGAAATTGTCGAGTCACTGAAATTGAATGCAGATATTTACGCTTTTGGTACACCCGCGGAAGAGGGTGGTGGTGGAAAGCTTTATTTTGCAGATGCTGGAGCGTTTGATGATTTTGACCTAATCCTTACATGGCATCCAAATGATGTTACACGAGCTTGGATAGAATCGAGTGTTTCCGCGATTTCGGGAACGCTTGAGTTTTTCGGTCGATCTGCGCATGCTGCTGCAACGCCGTGGGACGGGAGGTCTGCACTAGATTCGCTGTTAAATTTCACCCATTCGATAGAGTTTATGCGTGAACACGTTCCCACGACTGCCAGAATGCATTATGTTATCGATGAAGGTGGAAAAGCATCGAATATCGTGCCTGATTATGCGAAACTTTCGTTCATGGTTCGCGATGTAACGATGAAACAGACTCTTGCTCTGATTGAGGATATGAAAATCCTGGCAAAAGCTTCGGATATGATGAGCTGGCGCAGCTGGCACAGCGAAAAAAGCAAAGGATACAAACCACCTGTTATGAAGATTAATATTGGATTATGGGAATTTAACCCGAATAAAGCAGCATCGCATAAAATCCAAGAAATTTTGAATCAAATTGGTGCACCAGAGTTTAATGCTGATGACAACAAATCTGCACGCGAATTGCAAAAGAATTCTGGTGTCGAAGAACTTGGAATGTCCGAAATAATCTCACCAATTTCACCTGAACCGCCAATTTTTCAAGCAAGCACCGATGTCTGCGATGTAAGCTGGGTTGCACCAACTGCACAACTCTGGGGTGCAACGCTCCCACTCGGAATCTCCCTGCACTCTTGGGCTGCAACCGCATCGACAATGATGCCATTCGCAATCAAAGGCACGGTTACTGCTGCCAAAACTCTTGCTTTAACAGGACTTGAAGCAATTCTCGATAAAACTTTCAGACAAGAAATCAAAAACGAGTTTATGGCAAGTATAAAACATACAAAATGGAAAAAAATCATGAACCAACAGCACATAATCAATTAAAATGATTAAAACGAACTCGGAGGATTTACTTGAGTAAACATATATCGATAATTCTTGCATTCGTCATTATCTTGCTGATACCCAATATTGCAGACGCAGGTGATTTCGATATTCAGGCGCCGATAATGATTGAGACTCGAGGTAACGTCAATTTCAGCAAAATCATACTTGATATGCAAATCGCGAAAGCTCTTAATCTTGAGCGCGGGAAAGGTGACTATGTTGCTCCACAAACACAGAAAGATTTACCTTCGAACATACGACCGGAAGTTGCTCTCCGAGGTCCATTATTTTATATGGCTACGGGATTAATCAGCGAAGATAGATGGTTTGACAGGCGTTTAAGTTGGTCTGCATACGATGTGCAAACAAACTTTGAGTATAAATTTATGGGTTTGAAAGTTCAGGGTGCAGGAACAGATATTGGCAGAGATGAATTTGAGATTTTTGATTCACGTGCAACTTTGTACTTTTTTGCAGGTGACAGGACGAGTTCAAAGGATATTTCCGGCTGGCGCATTGGCGGTGGAATCTCATATTTTTACAGCGATGCCCAAGTTGGTCAGGAATTTCTCGAAAACAGAAGAGCAGCTGCATTTTTCGACATGTATTTTATAGGTTTGGAACTGAAACTTGTCGGACTCTACGATGAGGATGATTTTTTTGGTGGCTCATTGATGGAAATTAAATTCTTTAATCCAATTTTCAGAAAAGGTATTACTGCAACAAGTTTTGTTGGTTCGTTGTTGAATCCATTATCTGCTCTGATGCTCGGTTTGTCGTTAATTTTTCCAACCGAATACGGCATAACAGGTGCATTCGGCTTGCCAGAAGGCGGCGATGGCTGGGGCTGGTATTTACGATGGCGTATTCCATTGGTAATAACTTATGAAAGACTTCCGTATGCGGTGATAAAACCGGGCTTTTATTGGGGTGTTGAGTTATTTTGGGGATATCAAGCGGGTTTCGGGAGTAATAATCGTGTTTCTGAAGGTTGGGAAATCGGTTTGCGTTTATTTATCTTTGCATTTTAGAGTATTCTTTCATTGATATGTTTGTTGTGTATAATTCGATTATTAGTGAATAATAAGATATTTTCGGAGTGCGTATGAACGACGTTGACAGTAAAATACTGGCAAAACTTGCTGAGACAAAGATATTTACAAGTGATGAGCTTAATAAATATGCACAGAATTATCAGCAAAGTAATTCGTCCGATTTCTTAAGTTATTTACTCGATGCAGGTATATTTTCGCGGATTTCAAACAATGTCGCACTTTCTGACAGTTCAACAAAACCTGAGAAAATTGAAGTAATTGATGACGACAACGGTTTCATCCCTGCTGAGAGCAATGAAACATTAATGAATATTGCACAAATTACACCAAAAACAGCGTTTTCTGCGGATTCGACCCAACATGCAAAGTCAGATACAAAAACCGATTCGAAGGATACCGAATCTGTAAAATCCAAGAAAAACGTGAAAATAGATTTACGTATATCCGACTATTTGAAGGATGAATACAACATCGAATCGAGTATTCATCTTGAACAATCTGACTCAGATGATACTGTTCTCGAATTCAGACAAAAAGATGATTCGCTTGATGATACAACGGTTACAGCGGAATTACTCGGTAAACATGTTGTAACTGGTGAGATTGGCAGAGGCGGCATGGGTGCTGTTTTATCGGTTTTCGACCATGATTTACAGCGAGAACTTGCAGCCAAAGTGATTCTGACCGGCAAGCATGCGAGTAAAATCGAGCTTCAAAAATTTCTTATAGAAGCACAAATTACCGGTCAGCTTGAGCATCCGAACATCGTTCCCGTACATGAGATTAACATCAGCCAGGATAAGCGAGTTTATTTCACAATGAAATACGTTCGTGGACGGTCACTTCAGCAGATTCTTCGGAATGAAAGGAATTTGCTAAAAAAATCGCATAAATATTCGCGTACAAAATCCTGGGAGCTTACTAATAAAAAAGATTTTATCAGCTTGAACGAGAAATTGAATATTTTCATTAAAATCTGCGATGCAATGTCATTTTCTCATTCAAAAGGCGTTATTCACAGGGATTTGAAGCCAGCGAATATTATGGTTGGTGAGTTCGGTGAGGTGCAGGTTATGGACTGGGGACTTGCCAAAGTTATTGGTGTTGATGATCCTTCTGAGAATTCCGTCAAGCTGAATCTTAATAAAACAGATATTGCTACAAAAGTTCACGATAATAAACCATCGGAACATATTGTTACAATGGATGGCAGAGTTATCGGTACGCCAGCATACATGCCGCCTGAGCAGGCAAACGGCGATGTTCATAAAATCGACGAACGCTCCGATGTTTACTCGCTTGGCGTAATTTTGTATGAAATGATAACGTATTCTTTACCTTTTGAGGGCAGCACCGCATGGGAAATTGTCGGTATGGTTACTTCGATTGCACCAACTCCACCCTCAGTTAAGGCTGAGGAAACCGGTATGCCGATACCACCGAGAGAACTCGAAGCTATAACACTCAAAGCGATGAATAAATTGCAGACTAAACGTTATCAAAGTGTTAGCGCACTGCGAAGTGAGATTTCTCGATTTCTTCAAGGATTTACGGTAGGTGCTGCACAATATTCATCCTGGCAGTTATTTGTTAAATGGGTTCTGCGAAATAAAACTCTTGTAACGGCAGCATCAGCAGTTTTTCTGATTGCTGTGATTCTTGCATTAATCTCGTTTTTAAATATCTCAAATGCCCTTGATAGCGAAAAAAATCAGAGGAAAATCGCTGAGCAAGAAAAGCAAAAAGCGGATATTGCGAAAAATGTTGCAGAAAATGAGGAACAGAAAGCGTTGAAATCTGAGGCAATTACACGAATAGCTTTGAAGGAATCGCAGGATAATCTCTCAATTGCATATGCAAAAGCATCAGAATCGGCACTAAAGGAAGGAAATATACCTGCTGCAACCTTGTTCGCGTCGAATTCTCTTGCTATACGTGAAAATAACACTGCCCGAAATATTTATCTCAACAATAAAAATCATCCTTTCTCGATTATAAACCAGCACTGGCATAAGCATCCTGTAACACTTGCGCGGTTAAATGCGGATTCCTCACTATTGCTGACAGTTGCCAAAAAGGCATTTTTATGGGATTCACAAGGGAGTCTGTTAACTCAGATTGAACATGATGATGATATATCCTACGCTGTATTCACTCCCGACGGAACGCGGATTGTTACTGCCTCCTGGTTTGTGAAAGATAAATGTTGGAATAAAACTCTTAAAATCTGGAGTTTGACGGGTGAACTTGTTTCCGAATTGAAACACGATAGTTATGTTGGTCTTCTTAATTTCTCGTCTGATGGACAGGCACTTTTAACAAGCACTTTTGAGTATGATAAACAGACAAGCGGGTTGAAGAAAGGACTTGACGGGATTAAGATTTGGAATTTTGATGGATTGCTGCTCAATACGATTCAAACAAAGGATGAAAACAACGGCTTTAACGAATATGAAATAAGTGATGCTAATTTTAGCTTCGACAATAAATGTATTCTGACGAATTCGTTTAAAAGCAGCGAGTTGAATAATAATCCTGTTTCGAGGATTTGCGTATATGATTTGGACGGCACAGTACTAATGTCGATCGCTAACGGTGAATTTGTGTATTCAGTTCGATTTATGGGAATTAAAAAGCAGATATTCGCAATTTCGTATAATTATGACCTTGGTAAAGGTTTCGCTCGAGTTTATTCGATTGATGGGTTGGAACAGTTGAAAATCAACGTTGATACGAATTATTTGAAGACCGATATTTCGCTTGATGGAAATCAATTCGTCGTAAACAACCTTAAAAAGCGTATCGCAACGGTCTTTGATATTAACGGCAAAATCGTCGCTGAGCTTGAGCATGACAAAGATGTTATTGACTGTAATTTCTTCAACAATGGCAAAACTGTTATTTCCTCAACTGCAACTGACGTTTATGTTTGGGATATTGAGACCATATCAAAAACCATTTTAAAACACTTAAATCCAATAACAGCAGTTGATGTTTCACGGAGTATTAGCTCAGTTTCGAAAGAAATCGTTAAAAATCAAAATTTGCATAAAATCGCTGTAACAATATTCAACAAACTCTATATCTGGGAATCTTCCGGCACACTACTTAGCTCGGTCGAAATGCCATTTGATATTAAATCTGTTTTGTTCACCAAAGATAGCAACAGCATTATGGTTCTGTCGGATGTAGTGGCGTATCATTGGAACATCAGCAGGAGTCATGAAGATATTCTTTCACACGATATTCCAATTCAGGTTATAAAACACTCTTATAAACACAAAAACCTTTTAACCTATTCTTCGAACAATACGAGTGTTTTTTTATGGGATATAAACGGTCAGCTAATTAATCGGTCAGAGACATCTAACAATATTTTAGGCTTTATCCCCAAAAATGATTTGTATTTCACCGCTGAAGGTCAGAAGCTTTTTCTGAAAAATTCAAAGGGCGAACTAGAAGTTACTTTGAATCATACGGATAACCTTGTTTCTGCTGATACTAATCCAAATAACAGCAAGATATTAGCGTCAATTAGTAATTCTGATTCCGCGTATTTATGGGATATTGCAAGTCAAAAGTATATTCATATCAAAAGCACTTTAACTGAACACTTTCCGAGATTCTCGAACACAGGAAAATATGTTATTGCAGAAAGCACGTCTGAGCAGAGCAAGATTCTATCAATTTATGATTTACATGGTGCTAAGATATACGAAATCGTCCTGGGTGATATCGAGATTAAAACAGTGAAATTTTCTCCTGATGACAAATATCTTATTACAGTCGATTACAACGGGCATGTCAATTGTTGGAAGCTTTCGGAAGATTTTGCATTAGCTTTTGAGATTGAGCACGGAGAGTCGATAAATCTATTTGAAATTGCACATGACAACAGCAAAATTTTCGTATCATCATACGGAATGTCAAGGATTTACGATTTTACAGGAAAACAACTCGGTTCAATCGAACATAATGGGGAAATCTCGAATGCATGTTTCAGCGCAGATAATCAGAATATTCTAGCAGCTGGTAAAAGAATCGCACTCTACAACATTAATGGCAGTAAACTGATTGAATTCCTGAATCCTATCGATTATATCTACATAGTAAGTGCCAAATTTATTGACGCCAAAACAATATTTACTGCAACTAATTCCACGGTTTCACTTTGGAACACTCAAGGAAGTCTGATTTATAATCTTCAGATGAAAAAGCCTATCTGGTATGCGGAAATCGACTTTGATTCGGGAATAATTATAGCTGCTATGAGTGCCGATGTTTATATTTGGAATCTCAGAGAAAGCGGTAAAAATATAGTGATGAAGCAAAGATATAAAACCGGCTTCGTGATAAAAGACATGAAATTAATGCCTGAAATCAGGTTGATAATATGTGAGAAGCTGCGGAATTATATTGCAGCAAACTCACAAAATTTCGGCAAACTATCAAAATCAATGCAAAATGTTTTTCTTGATCTGGGTAATGGCATTATTAACAGTAAGATGTTTGAAGACCTTGCAAATACTGTCTTACAGCATGATAAACCTGCTGAATTCTATCTGTTTTTATGTATGAAATTCAACCAAATGAAAAGAGCAAATGTGCTGAAATTGTTTCTGACCGAGGCAATTGAAGGTAAAATCAATAATAGGAATCTCACAACGGATACTCCTCAAAGCATTAATAAATATGAGGTTCTGCAACTGGTAATCGAACGGAGTAAAGCAGAAGCAATGTTTGACGATGTTCGAACTCCGGGAATTAATGAAAAGAAATTCAAACTGATGCAGATTGAATCAAAAGCAAAAGAACTAATTGAGAAAAGCCAGTCGAAAAACATACTTGAAATTCTCTTACAACCCTAAAATGGATATGCCTGAATATCACCTACTGTTATATTAATTTACTCGAAGGATTTAACTTTAAGCACACATTATAAGGAGAATTATGCAAAATCGAAAACTGAGAAAGAAAGTAAATACACTAAGTGCAAGAACACAAAATCAAAAAAATATGCAGACTCACGTTGATAAAAACAAAAAATCTAAAAAATACTTGATGCTGCTTCTCATAATCTTCTGCATCATCGCTGCTATACTCCTTTTGCTTTGGATTCTGGGTATGTTTACCGATGAAACACCTATAACAACAGATGGACAAATTCATAAGGATGAAGTGATTGATGCACCAGTAATCAATTCGAAAATCCCCGATAATGACGATGATATCGGTACCGACATCACAAAATTCAGAATAAAGAAGAATGCTAGTAATTCGGATAAAATAGACGGAAACAAAACCGAACACCCATATGCAAAACTCAAGAAATCGCTTGCAACATTCGAATATATCGGCTATGGCGCGAATCGATGCGTCAGTGGGTCAATGCACAAGATTATAATCGACGGTGAAACTCTGATGTTAGATGCCGGCTCGTTTTATGGCTTGGATTTCAAAAATCAGGCGACGCTCACACCCGATGTTTACAAGGATGTACCCGCTGTCATCATCAGCCATGCGCATCTTGACCACATCGGCAGAATGCTCGAACTCATCAAAAACGGCTTCAAGGGCAAATTTTACTGCTCGACCCCGACAAAAGAGATTATACCGACGATGCTTCATATGATGGCGAAGACAGCTAATCTTGGAGAAGAAAAATTCTTCTACTCAACATATTGGCACGATAAAAACCAGCAAAAGGACGAAAACACCGAGGTGCATCTCTTCGAAGATTGTCAAGATGTAAAGAAAATTAAACCTGCGGACAGGACATACATTTCAACTTCTCGAAATAAGCTTGATGAACTTGGATTCTACCTCTGCAATGATTGTGCATGGCGAATCGTCGAAAAAACCATGAAGCAAGTCGAGGCAATACCGATTCACACGCCGTTCAAACCCACGCCAAACCTTGAAATAACATTCTACAACACGCCACACATGCCCGGTGCCGTCATGGGTCATATTAGAAGCCTAAAAAGCAATCATTCGCTGATGTGGACTGGCGACTACGGCAGCGGTACTTCGCCGTTCCTTCCACCACAGGAATATCCAGAAGTTGACCCGACTTGGGCAATAATCGAGGGTACATATCCGCCGACAGAAAAAAGCACGACAAAAAAAGACAGAGACGAGCTAGTTAAATACATCGGTAAATGCTTGGCTGAGAACAAACGTGTAATAATTCCGGCGTTTGTGCTTGACCGGTCTCAACAGGTTTTGGCTGAACTTACAAATGGAATTCGCAAAGGTTATATCAAGCAGCGTGATAAATCGATGATAAAGATATTCAGCCCTACGATCGCGAAGATAAACAGGATTTACAGCAGCATTTTCACTAAACCTGAGTTCAAAGATTATTTTTCAGAAGAATATATGAAAAATGGACCTTTTGACCCGGATATTTTTGTAACCGGCTATAAGGTTGATGAAGTCGGCTATGGCGAGGTAGCAATTGCGTCATCGGGCATGGCGGATTTTGGTTTTTCGTATGAAATGGTGAAAAAGTGGATTGGCGACCCGAATACAGTCTTCATTCTCGTGAGTTATCAAGCACCATCGTCAGTCGGTGGTAAAATTTACGAAGCAAAACAACGTGGTGACAAAACGATTGTTTTCGAGGACAAAACATACGACCTGAATGCAGATGTGATACGAAAAGGAAGTTTCAGCGGACATGGCAAGGTTGACCAGATTTCTGATTTCCTTGCAAGATATAAAAGCATACAAAATGTCCTGATTGTGCATTCCGACGGCGACAGCATTGAAGAACTTGCACAAACATACCGAAAACTCTTGCCTCAATACAAATTCGACATGCCTGAAGGTGGTAAGAAATATATTTACAAAAGCTCGAAAAATGTTCCTGATGTCGTAGAACACGGCAAAGTTGGCAATAACAACGGTTCTGACAAGACAGACAACGAAGAAGGTGCAGTTACCGATGACCCAGATTTTCCAGCACTGAAACTCATCACGCTGGATAAATCCAAACTCAAAATAATCGCTGGTGATTTCATGTACTACGACGACCTGATGCTTGAGTTGAATAACGTCGATGCACCTACTCTTGCAAGTAAAAAGCTGAAAGACGGCACATCACAAGAACCATATGCATCGCAAGCGTTAAATCTCGTTAAAAATATGGTCAAAAACGCAAAAGTTGTGCAAGCAATCCGAATTAAACATGTAAGTTACGATAAATATCAGATTTATCTCATCTGCGATGGCAAAAACGTCAATGCAGAGCTTCTGCGCCAAAGTCTCGGATTTCTCAAACCTGCTGCCGAGAAATTCGGCGCACAGGGATGCGATAAATACTGGAACGAAATCATGGAAGCAAACAAAGTCTGCAAACCTAAGTTCGAAAACCCGTATTTTTGGTACAAAAACAATAAAAAATAAATATTGCACAGGCATCCTTTGTTGTCAAATCATAACTCAATCAGTGGCACAGGCATCCCTGCCTGTGTCTAGCAACATTGTCATCATTGACAGGCAAG